>JAGWYO010000020.1 GCA_018969355.1 Actinomycetales bacterium | reverse complement strand
AGATTTCACATCGCATGCGCGCTGTGGAAGAAGAGATGGCAACGGCTCAAGGTGAGGCCCTTGAAAAGGCAATGGATCGCTACACCCGCGTTGAACATGAGTTCAGCGCTGCCGGTGGTTATGCAGCAACTGCTGAAGCAGAGGCGATTGCAACATCTTTAGGTGTAACAGAGGCAGTCTTTGGACACGAGCTCTCCACACTCTCTGGTGGTCAACGCCGCCGTATTGAATTAGCACGCATTCTCTTTAGTGGTGCTGAGACTTTGCTTCTTGATGAGCCAACTAACCACTTGGATGCTGACTCCATTATGTGGTTGCGTGAGTTTTTAGCTAAATACTCCGGCGGCCTTGTCATCATCTCCCACGATGTGAACTTGATTGAAACCGTTGTTAATAAAGTTTTCTATCTCGATGCCAACCGCAACGTGATCGATGTATATAACTTGGGCTGGAAGGCATACCTTCTCCAGCGCGAACAAGATGAGCACCGCCGTAAGAAGGAGCGCGCCAATGCAGAAAAGCGTGCAGAGATTTTGCAGAAGCAGGGCGAGAAGATGCGTGCAAAGGCATCCAAGGCAACTGCAGCCCAAGGCATGTTACGCAGAGCCGAAAAGCTGCGCAGTGACTTAGAAGATGTTCGGGTCAATGACAAAGTTGCACGACTTCGCTTTCCAACTCCTGCCCCATGTGGCAAAACTCCCCTTTCTGGTGAAGAGCTGTCAAAATCATATGGCTCACTTGAAATCTTTACAGACGTTTCTTGTGTGATTGACAAGGGATCTCGCGTTGTCATCCTTGGTCTCAACGGTGCTGGAAAAACAACACTTCTTAGAATTCTGGCCGGTGAACTTGAATCTGATACCGGAAAAGTTGAACAAGGCCACGGTCTAAAAATTGGTTACTACGCCCAAGAACATGAGTCCCTGGACTTTGAGCGCACAGTTTTAGAGAACATGATGTCTGCAACACCAGATCTGCGCGAACCAGAGGCTCGTAACACTCTAGGTTCATTCCTTTTCATTGGCGATGATGTTCACAAGCCCGTCAAGGTCTTATCCGGTGGTGAGCGAACACGCCTTGCTCTAGCTGTTCTAGTTGTCTCTGCAGCAAATGTGTTACTTCTAGATGAGCCAACAAATAACTTAGATCCAGCATCTCGCGCCGAAATCCTGGGAGCACTTGCTGAGTATCAAGGCTCAGTCATCATGGTTTCTCACGATGAAGGCGCAGTGCAATCACTTAAGCCTGAGCGCGTAATTCTTTTGCCTGATGGCGATGAAGATCTATGGAAAGACGAGTACTTCGATTTGGTGAGTATCGATTAAGGCTTACTAATCTTTACTGTGTCACCAGATGCATCCAGCGACATCACTGTAATCTTCACTCCGCTAACAATAATTGAATCGCCTGCATGCAAAGCCGCGTCTTCAAAGTTTGGATCTGTGGAGCCAATTCGTTTTTGAATTTCATAACCGCCGCCTAATTGGCCTTTAGTCATGTCAACGGTATAGACGAGTACACCTTCATGGCTAGCTGGAATAATGTCCAAACTTTCACTTTTACGTGATTCAATTACCAAAATTTTCGAGGAAGTTACAGGAATCATAATGGTCTTGACTTCTTTATCTTGGCGCACAATTGGTGAAATTTTGGAAGTTGCGCCCTCTGAAGTTATTGCTGACAGTTGCTGGCAATTAACTTGTGATTGAGGAAGCCATCCCTGAAGATATCGATCCCAGGCTCCTAACTCAATTGCATGATTGGACCAACTCATAGCCATGATTCCCCAATAGCCAAGTGATTGAGAAGCGTGGTTTAAATCTTCATCGTAAAGGCCAAAAGCATGGCCTGTTTCATGTGCCATCCATTTCCAGGTGCCCCCGGTGATTCCATTATTTTCTGTGTAATACATATCTGCACCACCGATAGCGCCACTTGAAATCACGCCATTGCTAATCCAGATTGGAGAGGCGATAGCCGGTCCCCAGCCAATATTTGCCATTGGCATCTCTTTAGGAACTAGGTAATACACCGCATCATATGAGCTGTAATCAATAGGACCATCAGTTAAAGCTATTAAAGCATTTAAATATGCACCTGGGTCCCCGTTTCCTACGGTACCGCCCGTTCCATACTTTGTTGATGTAAATGGTGCATGAATCCAATTTGTAACTACATCAAAATCGAAAGCAACTTGTCCGTAAGATTGTCTCAAATAAAACGTACTCACCCCATCGGCGATATGTCCAAAATAAGTTAGTGGGTCGTCTTTGCCTGAAATATCAGTGAAATCGACTGGAACAATCAGGGCTTTGATATGTCCATAGGAGGCTAAACGAATTGGAACTTTTGGGAAGCCCGCAGTGAGTGAAACTGCCAACGATCTGTTTGGAGTTACTTGATCAAGTAACTGACATGCTGAAGTTTGATTAAAACTCGAAACTGGAACACTTGTAAGAGCCGTAAGTTTGGCCTTTAACTCCTCAATCATTGGGTTTAATACCGGAGCTAGATCCACCGTGACTGTGTAGAAACCACTGCTATTTGCACTTAGCCCTGTAATTGAAAAGCTCCCAGAAGCACTGACAATCGCGGCATATCTTTTTCGCAGATATTGTGTTGCATTTGGTTCAACAACATCAATTCCATAACTTCCTGGAGCTAAATTTGCATAAAAACTTCCATCGGAATTTGCTGCATAAAATTTCCAATCACCACTTGGTAATCCCAAGAAGACTCCAGGGGATCCAGCTTTGACATTCTTATTTGAAGGGTTGTATATCCACAGCTTCACATTCGTACCAACAGGTGCAGCTTGCACGGCAATTGGTAGCTCGAAACTTGAAGTTGGCTCAGAAATGACAGAATTCAAGGTGCCAACTATTTTTGGATAGGCCTTTGGCGAAGGAACAGTAATACCGCCAACTGGTGCAGGAGTTGGTGTCGGAGTGGGTGTTGCAGAAGGAGTAGGAGTTGGTGTCGGAGTTGCAGAAGGTGTTGGTGTTGCTGTTGCGGACGGTGTTGGAATAGGTGTTGCTGTCGGTTTTGGGGCTACTGGTGAAACCGCTACTGGCTTACTCCACACGAGTTTTTTACCTGATTTGATGCATGTGTAGTTCTTAAATTTATATAGTTGTGTTTGTCCCAGCGTGGTACATGTCTTTCCAGTAACAGGTGCGGCAGCAGTACTTGCTGGAGCGAGTAAAACTCCCACAATCAGAGCACTGGTAAGGATGATTACTCTCTTGCGCACTTGATGAGAATAGAGTCTAAGGCTAGAAAAGCAAGGGAGGGGTTGTATATCCCTATCATTTAAGCGTCGATATGTTCGCGATCAATCTCAGCGTTAGCAATGAACTCCTTGCGTGGGGCAACATCACTGCCCATCAAGAGTTCAAAGATCGCCTCGGCTGCTGTGGCATCAGAGACTGTGATGCGACGAAGTGTGCGGGCATCTGGATCCATGGTTGTTTCGCGCAGCTGATCTGCATCCATTTCACCTAAGCCCTTATAGCGCTGAATAGGCTCTTTCCAACGCTTTCCACTCTTCTTCAAATCTGCAGTAATTTTCTTCATCTCATCATCGCTATAGGTGTAGATGTATTCACCCTTCTTACCTGCCCCGCCCATTACTTCAATGCGGTGCAGAGGTGGGATCGCTGCAAAGACACGGCCAGAATCGATCAGAGGGCGCATGTATCGATACATCAATGTAAGTAGCAAACATCGAATGTGGGCACCATCAACATCAGCATCTGACATCAAGATAACGCGGCCATAACGGGCTTCATCGAGTTCAAAAGACTTTCCAGATCCTGCACCAATGACCTGAATAATGGATCCACACTCTTTATCTTCTAGCATCTGTGAAAGTGATGCTTTCTGAACGTTAAGAATCTTTCCACGAATGGGCAAAATCGCTTGGAACTCAGAGTTACGAGCTGCCTTGGTAGTACCAAGGGCTGAGTCACCTTCCACAATAAAGAGCTCGGTTCGAGTAACATCTTCAGAACGACAATCAGAGAGCTTGGTTGGTAGAGAGGATGATTCCAAAGCGTTCTTGCGGCGTTGCAGATCTTTGTGGGCACGTGCGCTAATGCGTGTGCGGGAAGCAGCTGCGATTTTCTCTAGCACTAACCGCCCATTGGCTTTATCAATGCGCTTTGAGGTAGTGAAATACTCTTTCATCTTTTCAGCAACTACTGCTGAAACAATGCGAGTAGCAGCCGCAGTTCCCAGAACTTCCTTAGTCTGACCTTCAAACTGTGGCTCTGACATACGGACTGTGACAACAGCAGTTAAACCTTCGATGACGTCATCTTTGATGACATCGGCTTCCTTATTTGAAAGCGTCTTAGTTGAGCGAAGTGCTTCGTTGACTACCTTGACTAACGCTCGTTCAAAACCAACAACATGCGTTCCGCCTTTAGGTGTTGCAATAATGTTAACGAAGGAGCGCTGGGTGGTCTCAAATCCATTGCCCCACTTCATGGCGATATCTACTTCCATATCCCGCTCAACCTCAGTTGAAACCATGTGGCCCTTGTCATCTAGGACAGGAACTGTCTCTTGGTAATGGCCTGTGCCATAGATGCGGATGACATCGCCAACGGCTTCATCGGGTTGTAAAAAGTTACAGTATTCAGTGATTCCACTCTTATGAAAGAAAGTCTCTGTCGTTTTAACCTTGGTGCGGTTGTCATTAACAATCAGGGTTAAGCCTGGAACAAGGTAGGAAGTCTGGCGAGCCCGTGCATAAATCTCTTCCACATCAAACTCTGCTTCTTTAAGGAAAATCTGGCGATCACTCCACCACTTAATACGAGTGCCAGTAACTTTGCTAGAGATCTTTCCAATAACACGCAATCCTGATTTTGGTTCAAAGGCGGCCTTTGGTCCATCACCATCAAATATTCCTGCAACACCACGCTGAAATGACATCCAGTAAATCTTTCCATCGCGATCAACTTCAGCATCAAGACGAGATGCAAGTGCATTAACTACTGATGCACCCACACCATGCAGACCACCAGATGCAGCATATGAACCGCCACCAAATTTTCCACCTGCATGTAGTTTTGTTAATACAACTTCAACACCGGTTAAACCTGTCTTAGGTTCTTTATCAACGGGAATTCCGCGGCCATCATCATGGACTTCAACAGAGCCATCTGATTCCAGGTTAATTTCTATTTTCTTACAATGCCCCGCCAACGATTCATCTACGGAGTTATCAATGATTTCCCACAAGCAGTGCATCAGACCACGTGAATCAGTGGAGCCGATATACATACCCGGGCGCTTGCGAACAGCATCCAGGCCCTCTAATACCGCTAGATCTTTTGCGGTATAGCTATCTTGCACATGTGTCGCAATATCTTTGTCAGCCACGGGGCCAAAGGTTATCGGCCACTACCCCATATCACCCGTAAGCGCGCCGAAAGGGCTGGCGATACTGGAAATATCGATAATTTCCCCACTAATCTCCATCAATTTAATGAAAATAATTTAATTATAACGAGCGGGGAATATCCAGACATGGTTTGATGTTCCATAGGAAGTACAAGACAAGGCATGAACGGAGAGAGATATGTCAGAACAATTGATGCTTGAATCAGTACCTCTTAACGCCCTTGACCGTTGCGATCGCTGCGGGGCTCAGGCCTATGTTCGCGCCGTGCTTCTCAACGGTGGAGAACTCATGTTCTGTGCTCACCATGGCAAGGAATATGCCGAAAAACTAAAGACCGTTGCTGCAAAGATTGTCGATGAGAGCCAAAAGCTTGTCGAATCACCTGCTATCTAGCTTTAATCTCCACACTTCCTAATCCTTTAATTTCAACGCGATAGCTATTGCCTGCAACCATAGGAACTCCAGTTGTTGCAGAGCCGCTAAAGATGATTGAACCAGCCGCTAACTTCACACCCGTTGCCGCTAATACTTTAGAAAGCTCAACGACTGCCATCCAAGGATTGCCTTGAATTGCAGTTAACGGTGCTGATTGGCTTAATTGCCCATTAACAAATACTTCAGCAGTTAACGCATCTAAATTCTCTTGATGCGCAGGCACCCATGCACCATAAGCAAAGGCTGCTGCCCCTGCATTATCTGCAATGCAATCTTCGGCATAAGCCTCAACTTCACCAAAGCGATAATCAAGGATCTCCATACCTGCGGCAACATGGCTGACGTAATCAAGAACTTCTGATGGATGAATCTCACCAGTTATCTCCGTGCTTAGCTTAAAGACCACTTCAGCCTCTGCCCGTGGAAAAATAAAAGATGAACTCTGCAACACCTCCACGCATTGCATTGCATCAGTTAAATACCCAAAAATATTGATGTATGTCGGATTATCTTTCTTTGTTGAATCCAACGCTCCTCCGAGCTTGACGCCTACAAGAACCTCTTCATGCTCAAGTCGGTACTTAAGCTCATTCTCACGAATCTCTCGTGCACGAACAGGTGTGGCACCAAAAAGATTAGAAGGCTTTACTAATTCGCGGGCATTTCGAAGTTGCTGGGCAACGATCTTCACATACTCCCCATGGGAAGAATCGCACCACGGCTTATCTTTAGATAGCCCACAACCACATAGTTTGGGATTGGTAACTGTTTCGATGACTGTGCCATCGACATCAACCACATCAACTTCTCCGCTGATCTTGATAGATCCGCTTTTGGGATTAACAAAAATCGAGGGCTTGTCCATCTCTTAATTCTATAGTTCAACAAGATGATTTGGTAATTCTTAACTTATCTCAGAAAGATCGAATCGGACGAACATATTTCAATCCCCAAGGTTCCAATGCCTTATCTTGCTCAAACGTCGTGCCATCGGCAAATTTCTGCACCCAGGCAAACCCAGCACTGTATGCAGAAGAACTCCAATATTCATGGTCAGTCGAGAAACCCCCATTTGTTAAACTTCCGCCAGTACACCTAGTACTCACATCTTGTGTAACGCCTCTTGCCCACTGACAGAGCAAATTAAGTTCGGTTAAAGTTGGCACATACCAATCGGAAAGTGATCCACCACGGTAAGCAACTGCGTTGTCCGCCATTGCATTTAAATCGTATAAACCAGCTAGCGTTTGAGTATTTGTGAAGCCGAGACCAATAACTGAAGCACTTAAATTCGCTGGGTTTTCATTTAGAATTGACGTATTGATATAGTCGGTGGACCAAAGATAACGTGGATCACTTGACCCACCGCTCCACGTATTTGGCGCAACTTCCAAGTAATGACATAACCCGCCGGTTGGGCTGCCAGTATTTGAAAAAGCAGCACCGCAGTTAAATCCTGTCGTCAGATCCTTATAGAAGACTATTCCTCCGCCAGGCCCAGTATCTCCGATGTTATAAACAGGGGCTGCAGTAGCAGGAAATACTGCTGTAACTACTCCAGAACCGGCATTGTGCGTCACAGAAGTAGCACCGGTAACGGTAAAGAAGTTGCTTGTTACCCCTGTCAATGTATATCCAGATTTAGCAGTCAATGTAATTGTTGCTGTATACGCAGTTGAACCTGCAAATGTGCTTGGAGATCCTGACCATGTCACATTACCGGTGTATTCAACGGTTGCGGTAACAGTTGAAACTGGGGTCGCTCCTGTAACTGGCGCAGTAACTCCCACAATGGCAGCGGCTAACCACTGTGCATATATTGTCATGTCATAGTTGAATAAATAATGAGCCCCATCAGGATAAACAGGTGGATTTCCATTTGATGCAGTTGTCCATCCAACAAATCTGTAACCAGCACGTGTAAATCCATTTGCAGTAAATGCGTCATTGCTATTTGTTACTGCAGTTTGTGGTGCCATCGTGCCACCATCATTGCCATTGCCATTGAAAGTTACCGTATGGGTTGCGCCATAAATCCATAGAGTTTTTATGACATTTGAGGCAGCGTTATAGCTTGCATCTCCTGTCTGCGATGCAGTTATAGAACAGGTGCCTTCCGAAACTGGATGAATTTTTGCGTCAACGATTGTGCAAATACTTAACGTCGTACTAGTTAACGTAACGTTAAGACCGCTGGTGGAACTTACTGTGGTTGATTGATCGGCTTGGCCAACGATAAAATCGATCGGCTGGGTAAAAGTAATTGTTTGAGAGCCTTTAGTGAATGTAAAAGTTACATCCTTAGTACCCGCTGCATAGATATTAGTTGCTGCCGCACTTGCGCGGATCACGCAGTTTCCAATTCCGCTGAAAGTCAGAACACCAGTGCTTGAATCTACTGAACATGATGTCGCTGTCTTACTTACATAGCTGTAAGTGATTGCTCCCCCACCATCGGTAGAGGCTGTTGTACTTGGTGTTGCCGGCGAGGATGGTAATAGCAGGGCTGTTGTTGGCGCCCATGTGACTGTCTGAGTGGATAGCGCAGCCGTTGTTGGAAATGTAATGGTGACGACGCCGCCACTATAAGTAGTTGATGTAGCGCCGGCATATGTAAATGAATCCGTAGTTCCAGTTAATGTGTAACCGGTCTTAGCGGTAAGAGTCACCTTTGCTATATAGACTGTGGATGCCAGAAAGATTGAAGGCGCTGACGTTGTGCCATCAGATTCAAACCAGGCCACGGTTCCTGTGTAGCCGGTGGAATCGACGGCTGAGACATTCTTTGCGACGGCTTTAACTGGTGCAGTAACTAAAGAAGTCATGATATTTCCCAGCACAACAGTTTCAGTTACTGCAAAGCTTTGAGTGGCCTGTGGGGATGCTGAATAGATTGTGTTCCCTGCTTGATCTGCGCTGAGCGTGCACGTACCAACTCCAATAAAAGAAACCGTAGAGCCAGAAACAGTGCATATCAAGATAGTTAAAGAGGAAAATGTAACTGGATTACCAGAGGCGCCACCTGTTGCGGTGAGGGCATAAGTTGAACCAGCCACTTTTGCGGCTAAAGGGGCGGTTGAAGTAATGCTCACTGCTTGTTCAATCTGTGCAATTGAAAAGACCACAGATTTTGTTGCTGATGCGTAGACGCTTGTCGCTGCTGCAGTGGCAGTAACTGTGCAACTACCGGCGCCTGTATATGTAATCACTGCAGTACTTGCATCTACTGTGCAACCAGTGGTTCCGGCACTTGTAACTGCATAAGTTATAGCTGGTGAACCGAATCCTGAAGCAAGCGTTGAAGGCGTTTTAGGAGATTGTGCCATCGTTAATGATGTTCCAGGCGCCCACGTAATAACTTGGGTGGTAAGTGAAGGCGTGCCACCACCAGAAGGCACTAGAACTGGTTCTGGTTCTGGTGCAGGAACTGGAACCGGTGTGCGCACAACATTTGAGGTATTTGATTGCTCTGAATCCCCTGCGCTATTACATGCAATAAGAGTGAATGTGTACTCGGTTCCTGGAGCTAAACCTGTTAGTTCGATTATGCCAGCACCTGTAACGTAATGGGTTATATCCGCATAAGGATGCGCGATCACTTCATAATCTGTGATCGGAGTGCCACCATCAAAATCTGGTGCGGTAAAAGTAATTATCGCATCATCGGGCCCACTTATTACGACCGACTTGATGATGGGGGCGTTAGCGGTAGTTGGCGCCAACATTTCCAGTGAAGATGATGAAGCAAGTGAAGTTCCAACACTGTTTGTTGCGAGAACTATAAAAGTATATTTCGTGCCTGGATGCAGTCCGGACACAATAATTTTGCCAGAGGACTCCTTTTGAATTGTTGCCGTGAATCCCCCTGGGTTGGAAAGCGCTTTGTATGAAAGCACTCTCGCGCCACCGTTATTTTCAGGAGCGATATATTCAATTTCAGCTGTTCCCAATTTACCTGGCAACACGGATTTGATGGTCGGTGCAGCTGGTGGGCCAAGTGGTCGTTGCCAAAATAAAGTAGTTTCTGTCTTGATATTGCATTTAGCTTTTAAAACTAATGCGCCAAATGTTGTGTTGCTTTGACATGTATTCAGGGAGATTAACTTTGAACCAGGTGTTCCAGTAGGTGCACTCCCTTTTTTATACCATGTGATGGTTTCATAAATCTTGTTGTTGCACGTGCCTGTCGTTGAGATGTATTGGTAACTAGTTTTTAGACTCTTGCACATTACTAAATTTCCTGGAGGCGCAGGGGTTACAGCAAGCGCAGAGGGCGTTGCGATTGCATAAAGCGAAGAGATGACTAAAGCGAAAACTGCAAGAACACCACTGTGTTTTTGCAACTTCCTCTTCGATCCACGCATGTGAAAATCCCTCTCTAGGGTTATCCATTGCTTATGCAATTAGTAACTACGTAAAGAGTAGGAAGTGCAATCTTTTTTGAGTGCCACCTTCTGTGGAAAGCCCTAGTAAATGAATGACTCAACTGGGTACGTGGCGTATCGTTTAATCACTATGAGTGCTAGCCCAGAATCCCGTAGATTGTTGGTAGTTGAAGACGATCCCTTTACTGGTGCGCTGCTTTCAGGAGTTTTGCGCAATCATGGATTCGAAGTTCGCAGAGAAGTCTCTGCCGCCGATGCACGCGATGCGATGAAAGTATTTGATGCAGATGCTGCGCTCATTGATATTCAACTAGGTGATGGTCCATCTGGAATTGCCTTGTCTAATCTCTTTCATACTGTTTATCCATATTGCGCGCTTGCTATTTTGACCCGTTTTCCAGATCCTCATGCAGCCGGTTTAGTTGAAGAGGATCTGCCTCCTGGATGTGGTTTTTTGAGAAAAGACATGATTGCCGATAGCGAATATCTACTAAAGGCGTTAGAAGAAATCTTGACTGATCATGGCTCTGATTATCGTGATGATTTAACTAGTACTAGTCCATTTGAAAATCTAACCGATGCGCAGCTAGATGTCTTAAAGTTAGTGGCGGCAGGACTTACTAATTCCGCCATTGCCCATAAGAGAAATACCAGCGAATCAGCTGTTGAGCAGATCTTTACCGCCATTAAGAAGGCGTTAGATATCAAAAACGATGCCGATTTGAATACCCGCACTGAAATGGCCAGGCGCTATATCCAGGTCGCAGGAATACCCGAGCGTCTTTAATGTATGAAAAAGAGTCGATAGCTCAGCGTTTAACCAGTTCATCCCTTATAGCGTGGCCAACTTTTTGGTTGATTCTTGTTCTCTCAACAATCATGACTTCACTAACTAGCTTTGGAATCTTTAAAGCCCATTTTCCTGAAGTTCTCTTCTCTATCATTATTGCCCACTTGGCATTGTTTGGTGTGCAACTGGTTGCCTATAGATTCTTAAATAAGAAAGGGATTTGGCAACGGGGCTATTTGGGAATTCCAACTATCGTTTTTGCCTCTGCAGTACGTGGTGCAGTGCTAGCAATATTATTGAAGATTCTTGATGTAGAACAAAGGCCCCAATGGGGATTGCGAGTAGGTGGAAGTGCGATTGGAAATTCGACCGCAGTAATTCTTATCGTGCTTGCAGTTGCCTCTATACGTGAACACCGCGAAAGATTGGCTGAATACGTTGCTCGCAATATTGAATTAAGGCAGATTAAGGATCGACTAAATTTTGAGATTAACGAAGCTCATCAATCTGAAGTTGACAAGTTACGCACAGGGTTGCTTTCAACGATATCTAAAGCTGTTGTGCAATCGGCACCAGCCTTTCGAGATGAGATGCGTATATTGGCCAACGATGTTGTTCGCCCCATGAGTCATAATTTAGTAGAGCAGCCAATCGAAATCCCTCGCATCAAAGCAGAGAGCTATAACATTAAAATCGATTGGAAAACCTTGGTTTCTGACGCTGCAAATGGTCGGGCATTGCCGGCATTTAAAGTATCGCTGACTCTAATCATCATCGGAGCCATCTGGTCATTTACCGTCCTCGAACCAAAAGCTGCAATTATTTTTTTAACTACCGGCTTCTTCGGTATCTGGTTTTTTATTGGTGTTGGAAACGCAGTATTGAAACGAGTTGTTGACAAGGTCTCCCCCCTTATTCGTGCAATATTGATGAGCGCTATGTTGCTCTTTATCGGTGGAATGACTGCAGCAACTAATTTCATCGATAAGACTTCAGGAAGTGAAGGTGCGATTTCTAGTGTTGCTGATTTAGTGTTGATTCCGATTCTTGGTTGGCTCTTTGCAGGTGCAACCGCTGCTCAACATCAACGCGTGCGAATGGAAAAGGATTTTACAGATTTGAACAAAGCCTTAGATTGGGAGATTGCACGTGCACGAACAATTCAGTGGCAGCAACGAAATCGACTCTCGCGCACTTTGCATGGGCCGATTCAAGGGGCGATAGGTGGCGCAGCGGTGAGATTAGATATTGCACTTAACGCCAAAGAACCTACCGATCATTTACAGCGCGAGCTCTTTGGCAACATCATCAGGTCGATTGAAACATTGAATTCGCGCGAACTTTTAGGGGATCGACAAGAGATGATTATGCAACTGCGAAAGGTATATGCAGGCCTTAGCGAGATTACTTTTGCTGAACAAACACTGGCAACAGAACGCTTAGGCAGCGATGCAATCTGTGCAGTTGCTGTTACAGAACTCATTCAGGAGGCCGTTGGAAACAGTATCCAGCACGGTAAATCCAATTCAGTATCTGCTGCTGTGAATCTGCTTGACGATGGTCGAGTTGAGGTTCGTGTTATCGATAATGGCACTCCAGAAAAGGCATCTGATCAACGTCAAGGTTTGGGCACAAAGATGCTCAATGCTGTGTCATTACAGTGGAGCCGTAACTACGGTAAGAACGGCACAGAATTAGTTGCCGTCTTACCGATCGCTTAACTTCTTTTAATCTAGGTAGTCGCGCAAAACCTGGCTGCGTGAAGGGTGGCGAAGCTTGGACATTGTCTTAGATTCAATCTGGCGGATACGCTCTCGAGTAACGCCATAAACCTTTCCAATTTCATCCAATGTCTTTGGCTGACCATCAGTTAAGCCGAATCGCATTGCCACCACACCTGCTTCGCGCTCTGACAACGTATCTAGGACTGAGTGCAACTGTTCTTGCAGCAATGTAAAAGAGACTGCATCGGCTGGAACAACGGCTTCAGAGTCTTCAATCAAATCCCCGAACTCAGAATCACCTTCTTCACCAAGTGGTGTGTGAAGTGAAATTGGTTCACGGCCATACTTTTGAACTTCGACAACCTTTTCAGGTGTCATATCCAGCTCTTTCGCTAACTCTTCTGGGGTTGGTTCGCGACCAAGATCCTGCAACATCTGGCGCTGAACACGGGCTAACTTATTAATAACTTCAACCATGTGTACAGGAATGCGGATTGTGCGCGCTTGGTCTGCCATTGCACGTGTGATTGCCTGGCGAATCCACCAGGTGGCATATGTCGAGAACTTGTAACCCTTTGTGTAGTCGAACTTTTCAACGGCTCGAATCAAACCTAAGTTACCTTCTTGAATAAGATCTAGGAAAAGCATTCCGCGCCCGGTGTAGCGTTTTGCAAGTGAGACAACGAGGCGAAGGTTTGCCTCTAGCAAGTGGTTCTTTGCGCGCTTTCCATCTTCAACGAGCCATTCCAGCTCGCGCTTGAGCTTCTTTTCAATCTTCTTTTCATCTTTGAGCTTTGACTCAGCAAATAAGCCAACTTCAACGCGTGTAGCCAACTCAACTTCAAGCTCGGCATTGAGTAATGGCACACGCCCAATCTGCTTGAGGTAATCCTTGACTGGATCTGCTGTAGCGCCAGCTGTCATCACTGTCTGAGCAGGTGCATCATCTTCTTCAGAGGCCTTTAAAGTAAAAGCATCTTCTTCATTTCCAGATGCTTCTTCAGCTAAGTTAACAACGCGTGGTTGATTACTTTTATCCTCTTCTTCGCCTTCAATGATTTCGACAGCTTCTTTGATCAAAACCTCAACATCTTCAAGCTCTACTTCTTCTAGCTCTACTTCTTCTCCATCGATTTTTACTCTAACTGATTTACCGGTCTTAGCATCAACCTGTGGTGCCGCAACTGGTGCCACTTTGGGTTCAATGAGTGCATATTCACTCTTCTTTAACATACGTGCTGGCGTGCCAAGTCCGGCTTTGCGCAGCTTTTCAACGATGATTGGAACCTCTGATGCTAATGCACGGGCTTCATCCACTAAATCTTTATCGACCTTTTTTGGAATGCGGTTGATCGATGTGACTCCACGCTTTTCTAGCTCTGCTAGAACTTCATGCTGGCGCAGTACTGCATTTTTAGCATTAACAATGGCCTGAACATCTTTAGCCGTTAAATCTTTCTTTAGGGCAATCTTGGCTGGGGCGGGTTTTTTAACTGGAGCAGTTTTCTTGGCAGCAGATTTCTTTACTGGCGCGCTCTTTTTAGTTGTACCCACTTTTTTAACAGCGTTTTTCTTCACAGGTGCAGCTTTTTTTGATTTGGCCTTTTTACTGACCTTGTTTTTGAGCGCACTCAATACAGCCACAATTGTCCTTTGGTTTTTATCAGCGAGCGCGCTGATGCGATGGCTATATTATAATTTGTCCACAGGGGTAATTGCACATCCAAAGGCGATAATTTGCCCCTTATTTAGATAAATCCAAGGCCTGCCTGATCACATCTCCCACAGATTCGACCTCCACGAGAAAGCCATCATGGCCAAATGGTGATGAAATCCTCACCAATGGGGCTGCATGAGGTGCAAAGTCGGCGATCTCGGCTTGCAGACGCGCTGGAAAGAGGCGATCGCTGTCAATGGAGACCACAACAACGGGGATTGAGATGGATTCAAGTGCTTTGACCACTCCTCCACGGCCCCGGCCAATGTCATGAGAGATCATCGCCTCCGTCAGGGCTATATAGGTGTTGGCATCAAAGCGCTTGGCCAACTTTTCGGCTTGGTGATCTAAATAGGACTCCACGGCATAGCGCCCTGTCTCATCACCTTGTAGTTCTCGCCCAAAGCGAATATCCATCTCAGCCTCGGTGCGGTAGGTCAGATGTGCAATGCGCCTTGCGATTCCCATTCCCTCAATCGGCCCACGCTCTTGTTCATAGTAATCACCGTTAGAAAAGTGGGGATCGCTTTTAATGGCGCGCAGTTCAATAGACCAGGTGCCGATCTGATCTCCTGTGGCAACGGCAGATGATCCAATAGTTGCGATCGCGCCCACGCGGTGAGGCACGTGCACTGCCCATTCCAGGGCGCGCATTCCACCTAAGGAGGGGCCAACGGCTAAGCGATACTTATCGATTCCCAACACATCACTAAATTGAATCTCGGCATTGACCATGTCACGAATAGTCAACGATGGAAAGCGTGAACCATATCGTGTGCCATCAGGTGCACGTGATGATGGACCAGTCGAACCCTGACACCCACCAATAACATTAGGGCAGAGAACAAAATATTTATTTGTATCAAATGGCAAACCTGGTCCCACCATAGATGGCCACCATCCAGCAACATCAGACCATCCAGTCAGTGCATGATTGACTAAAATCGCATTATCTTTATTCTCATTGAGTTCACCCCAACTGTGATAGGCAATAACGACATCCTTGATAACTTCGCCATCCTCAAGTCCCACATCTCCGATTTTTAAAAAACGCCGATCCCCGGGTGCATGCTCTTCAAGCCATGCCCCGGTTACCGACCATTGTTTTTCTGACATTTACTGCGCAGCTGCAAATCCCACTGCTAAATCCGCCTTGATGTCCTCAATATCTTCAAGACCAACGGATAGGCGAATTAACCCTGGTGTAACTCCAGCAGTTATCTGCTCTTCTGGCGTTAACTGTGAATGAGTCGTTGATGCTGGATGAATGACCAATGAGCGCACATCACCGATGTTGGCAACGTGTGAGTGTAAGGTCAGCGCTTCAACAAATCTCTTACCTGCCTCAATACCGCCCTTGATTTCAAAGGAGAGGACAGAGCCTGAACCTTGAGGGGTATATCTGCTAGCTAACGCGTTGTATTTATTGCCGGGCAAAGATGCATAGTTCACCGATAGCACTTGTGGATGCTTATCGAGCCAGGTAGCAACTTCTTTGGCATTAGAGAGATGTTGCTTTAAACGCAATGACAAAGTCTCAAGACCTTGGGCCAACAACCATGCGTTAAAAGGACTCACTGCCGCCCCTATATCGCGCAGCAAAGTCAGGCGAATCTTGAAGATGTAGGAAAGATTGGCTCCAAAGGCAGATCCCACACCTAGGGCTTGGGCATAGACCAGGCCGTGGTAGGAAGGATCGGGAGTATTAAAGTTTTTAAACTTTTCTGGATAACGGGCATAATCAAAATTACCTGAATCCACAATTGCACCAACAACGGCGTTGCCATGGCCGGATAAGAACTTAGTGGCTGAGTGAATAACAACATCTGCGCCAAATTCAATAGGGCGAAGAACATAGGGTGTTGCCACTGTGTTATCTACTATCAATGGCACATGGTTCTCATGGGCAATTGTGGCGATAGTGTGGATATCTAAAATATCGTTTTTAGGATTAGCAATCGTCTCACCGAAAAACGCCTTTGTATTGGGGCGAACGGCTTTGCGCCACGACTCAGGATCATCTGGATTTTCAACGAATGTAACTTCCACACCAAATGAAGGCAAGGTGTAATGAAACAAGTTATAAGTTCCGCCATAGAGTGATGGGGATGAAACAATGTGATCTCCAGCAGTTGCAACATTGAGGATTGCAAAAGTTGTTGCAGCAGATCCCGATGCAACAAGAAGAGCGGCAACTCCACCTTCAAGTGATGCGATGCGTTTTTCAACCACATCTTGGGTCGGGTTCATAATGCGGGTGTAGATATTGCCTAGCTCTGCCAAACCAAAAAGATCTGCTGCATGTTTAGTATCGCGGAATTGATATGCAGTGGTTTGATACAGAGGAAGTGCACGTGCTCCTGTTGTTGGATCAGCAACTTGCCCGGCATGTATTTGACGCGTCTCGAAAGCTGCTTCTTCAAGTGAAAAGGTTGACATGTAAGTTATTCCTCCCAGTTATGGGAACACTTAACAATAGATATGCCAACAAATGACCTACCTAGTGGAATTTAAGTGTTCCACGCTTATCGACTGCCCTGTGCTAGTCGATCTGGTCTTCACCCGGAGCACCCCACCGTGGTGGAGGGTTGCCGTCTAGTAAGCCGGGGCTATGTACTAGAACTCATGACCTGGGTGGACTCTAACAGAGCAGCAGCGTTAGTCAAAAATCCCAGCGGTGACTTTGGGGTGCAGTTCTATGCGCATGGCGGCAAAGGCGCTAGAAGGCCAGCCAGAACCAAAGACTCTGCGCAGCAAGATAGTCAGGGAGTAACCCGGTGCATCGGCAGTAGCTCTATCCAAGGCGCGATAGGCAAGGGGTGTATCGCAACGCTCATAGGCCAGGGTTGCAAATAAGGTAGCAACAGGTGCGACAAAACCCTCAGGTGCGATTTGTAATAAGTAATGCCACATCCGCCAATAAGTTTCAAAGCTCTCTGAAGTATGTGTGCCTAGAGCAAAATCACGCACTTGGATATCACTTAAGCGACCAATAACCCGTGCAATCAGATCTAGGTTGCTAGCCACACCGTATTGTTCAAACTCAGCAGCTAAATCAATCACCGCCGTGGCTCCATCGCGTTGCATGAAGGTAAGGTCGCCACTATCTGGATCAACGCCAAAGCTTGAAACAAGTGCAACAAAACCTTTATCACTTGCAAGTGGAAGGGATGTTATTTCTAGCTCTTCATAATTAGTTGTCATAGTCTGCTCATTTCGTAAAAGTTGAGTTAGCAGATACCACGGTGATAACTGCAAAAGATGGGATTTTGATAGTTCCGGTAATGGCACGTGTTGCACCGTTATGTTTGAAGGTGCCGTTCCATGTTGCAACCAATGTCACGTAATAGGTGCCAGGGCGCTTATAGGTATGTGTGATTATCTGGTGGGGATAAGGAGCACCTGGTTGAGTGGTTTGAAAAATCTCTCCATCGCCCCACTGCCAGGCAAAGCCTGGGCGCAGGGCAACATCAATTACTTCACCAATGATGTCAACGCGCGATTGAAAGAGTGTAGGTAGATCGCACCAGAAAATAACTGGCACATGCACTAGCGGTTCAAACTCTGGTTGATAGGCGATGGTGGCCGTTGGAACCATTTTGATGAGGCGATCACTTAAATTCACGCTGGTTGTTACTGCTTTTTTCACACGCACCCGTGGCTTATAGCTGCGCTTCACACCTGCAACTGCCTTGGGTTTTGGTGGAAACCACAAAGTGGGCTTGGGGGTAGGGGTAACGATGGTGCGTTTTTTAACAACGGCGCCGCCATTTCCCTTTTTAGCTGTAATGATGATCTGGTTGTTATCCGTAAATACATCAACACATGCAGAAGGTGCACACTCTGCATGAGCTTTTGCAGGCTCCAATAGCGCGAGGACAAGGATGAGAATGAATAAAGGCTTCATGTGCAGGCACGATAAGTGGATGTTGGGACTAATCCCTGCGCTCCCTGTGCTCACTGTGGATAGGTGTGAGACTCTTACGTCATGAGCGCGCGCGATGGGGATGGGTGGATCCACTGCGCCTGTGGCAATAAGCATTGGGGCCTTTTTGGCGCTGCTGGACTGCTCCTACTTCGTGGCACACACATCCTTGTGCAACATCGGGCTCCGTGGGTTCACAACGGTGACACCTGGGGAATCCCAGGTGGTGCCAGAGATAGTCATGAATCTGTTGTAGAAGCAGCAATGAGGGAAGCACAAGAAGAGATTGGAATTGATCCTGTGCACATAAGACCCCTGCAAACTTTCACCGATGATCACGGCAGCTGGCGCTATGACACTGTCATTGCCCAAGTCACAGATCAATTAGTAGCTCATGAACTCAATGATGAATCCCATGAAGTGCGCTGGGTTGATATCGATCAAGTAGATGAGTTAACCCTTCACCCTAGTTTTGAAAAAACCTGGCCGGCCCTAAAGGGACTCATTAAGTCGCTTTAGCGAATCTCGCACTACTTCTTTATCCGATGTGCGCCATAGCGGTGGCATTGAGTTAAGTAAGACACTTCCATATCGCTTAGTGACAATGCGTGAATCTAAAATCGCAACGACTCCCCGATCATCAATAGAGCGAATGAGTCGGCCCGTTCCCTGGGCAAGAAGCAGCGCAGCACGAGGCAAAGACACCTGCATAAAACCACTTCCACCAGCAGCATCGGCCTGTGAGGCACGAGCCGACATCACTGGCTCATCGGGGCGAGGAAAAGGAATGCGATCGATGGCAACAAGGATGCAACTATTTCCTGGCACATCCACTCCTTGCCAGAGCGACATTGTGCCCAGCAGAACTGATGTTTCATCTTTAGCAAAGCGTGAAACCAATGGACCAACGGCATCGCCACGTTTTTGTGTAATGATTTTGATTGGTAATTCAGCTAAGACTTTTCGCAGATGCGCATCCGCTGCTTCAACTCCGCGCCATGAAGAAAATAGGGCCAGGGTACGTCCACCTGCAGCATCGATTAACTCACCCAACTCAGTTAAAACTTCGATACTGGGACCATCTCTACCAGGTTCTGGCAAATGTTTTGGCATATAGAGAACACCTTGATTGGCAAAATCAAAAGGAGATCCCACATCCACCATCGCCACATTGCCTGGATCTAATTCACCTTCAGAGAGCTCGGCGTTTAAGCCCTCTCCCACAATAAAACCAATGCTTTTAGCCAATGAGTTAAAGGAGTTGCCCACAGTTAAAGTGGCAGAGGTGGCAATGACTGGAGTTTGCTTGAGCATGTTCTCGCGCAAAACATCTGAGACAGAGAGTGGTGCTACGTGCAAGGTGGAAAAAGTAGGTTCATACCAGAGCACTAGGCCATCACCGAGTTTTAATAATGTCGCAGCAGTTGTTGATACTTCATTGACAGCGCCTTTAACACGTGCTCGCTCAGCCATTGCATCGGTATCGATAATCTCATCATCGGCAGTTAAGGATTGAACTATTGCTTGCGCCGCCTCTCTCACCTTTCGAATTGGTGATTCCAGCGATTGCGGGATCTGCTCTAGTCGGCCCTGTGATCCCGATTCATTGCGCACAGTTTCACCGTAATCCACCATCGATTCATGAAAATCATTGGCCGCTTTATGAAAGGCATCTGCCAACTTGCCCGGCATGAATTTGCGGGCCATAGCTGCTGCTCGCAATACGCGAGCAGATGTGAGTTCATCTGTAACAGCCTGGGTTGCTCTATCCATAAACTCATGGGCCTCATCCAAAATGATGCAATCTCGCTCAGGCAAAATCGGATGCAGATCCATAATCTCAATTGCCAGAAGAGTGTGGTTGGTGACAACAACATCTGCAGTTTGCGCTTTCGCCTTTGCATTTGCCGCAAAGCACGTTGAACCAAAAGCACAGATATCTGCCCCCACACACTCACGACCAGAGACACTATTTGCTGCCCACACCCGCCTATCTACCTCAGGTGCATCATCTCTATCCCCTGATACTCCTTTCGTCTTAGCCCAAGCAATTAATCGTGTGGCATCTTTTTCAAGGGATGAGACATCCATGACTAACTCACCATCAGGATCACCATCCTCACTATTCATCTTTTGCAAGCAGATGTAGTTACCCACGCCTTTATAGATTGCAAATGTCACTTCACGGCCCAGCAGCTTTTCTAGGGCAGGAACAACTGCAGGTAGATCTCTATCTACTAACTGGCGCTGTAAGGCCAAGGTGGCAGTTGCCACTAATACTTTTCGCCCATGAACAATGCCTGGAATTAAATAGGCTAGTGATTTTCCTGTGCCAGTTCCTGCTTGCACCATTAAGTGATGGCGATCAGTGAGGGCATTGGCAACGGCCTCGGCCATTTCAATCTGGCCTTCGCGTGCTGAACCACCAATGGCTTCAACTGCGACATCGAGTGCTTGGCGCACTTTGGCCGACATATCGCTCATGGAGCAACCTTAGTGGTTGCTACTGTCAGCCTATGATTGCAGCTCTTCCAGATTCAAGACGGGCAATAGGAACGCGAAATGGCGAGCATGAAACGTAGTCAATACCCAGTGAATTGAAAAAGTGAATACTCTTTGGATCTCCACCATGTTCACCGCACACTCCTAATTTGAAATCACTACGTAATCGGCGCGCTAAATCAACTGCAGTCCTAAGGAGAATACCAACACCTGCCTCATCTAGTGATTCAAAGGGATTAAAGGGTAAGAGTTCTAGATCTAAATAACGCGGAAGAAATGTTGATTCAACATCATCTCGACTAAATGCCCATGTGAGTTGAGTTAAATCATTTGTACCAAAGGAGAAGAAATCTGCATGAACACCCAATCGATCTGCGGTAATTGCTGCGCGAGGAGTTTCAATCATGGTACCGATAGGTAGCAAAACTTTTAAACCCGAACCCTTAAAAGTTCGGGCTATCTCTTCTTCTAAACTCTCACGTAAGTAGAGAAGTTCGCGTTGTGTGGCAACCAGTGGAATCATCACCTCAGGATGGGGATCATGGCCAAGCTTTTTAACTTCTAAATATGCATGGACTAAAGCACGCACCTGCATCTTGTAAAGCTCTGGGATAAGAATTCCTAGTCGCACACCACGCAGACCTAACATGGGATTGGCCTCATGCAAGCGATTGACTGCAGCAAAGAGGGCTCTATTGCGTGCAGATACTTCTTCATGAATCGCCTCGGCCCGGGCCATCTGCGCACTTAAGTCAGCAAGTGATGGCAAGAACTCATGCAAAGGAGGATCAAGTAAGCGAATAGTCACAGGAAGTCCCGACATCGCCATCATGATTCCAACAAAATCTGCTCGCTGCAGCGGCTCCATTTCAGCAATTACAGAGCGCTGTACATCCTCGTTTTCTGCCAAAACCAACCGCTCGACAAATGAGCGACGTGGACCTAAAAACATATGTTCTGTGCGACATAGACCTACGCCCTCTGCGCCAAGTATGCGTGCACGGATCGCATCCTCAGGAGTATCGGCATTAGTGCGTACCTTTAATCTCCGCTTTGAATCGGCATGCATCAAGATTCGATCTACTGCTTTCACCACTGGCGTTGCTTCATCGCTGCCTGCAGATAATCGCCCTTCTAAATATGAGGTAACTGATGATGCAACTACTGGCACATCGCCCAAATAAACAGCACCGCTCGTACCATCGATGGAGATGAGATCGCCTTCATGAACAGTGATAGTACCGGCAGTAAATAATTGTGCGCTTTCATCGACTGAGATTGAATCTGTTCCACATACTGCAGTCTTTCCCATACCACGCGCAACAACGGCAGCATGTGAAGTCTTTCCACCGCGACTTGTCAGAATTCCCTGAGATGCAACCATTCCCACTAAATCATCTGGGCTAGTTTCTCGTCGTACCAAAATTACTTTCTTGCCAGATTTAGAAAGATCAAAGGCACGCTTGGAATCAAAAACAACTTCTCCCACTGCAGCACCAGGAGATGCTGGGATGCCTCGAGCAATCTCTTGCAACTGCCCCGTGATATCAAACTGCGGAAACATCAGCATCGCCAATTGATCTCCCGACGTTCGCCGCAGAGCCTCATCCATTGAAATCTTGTTTTCATCTACAAATTGAAGTGCAATGCGAAATGCAGCCTCTGCAGTGCGCTTACCCACACGTGTCTGCAGAATCCAGAGTTTTCCCCGCTCTATGGTGAACTCTATGTCGCAGAGATCTTCATAGTGGGCCTCTAATAACTCCATAACGGCATCGAGTTCAGCAGCAACTGCCGGGCTCAACTGCGCAAACTCATCTAGGGACAGAGGTGTACGAATTCCAGCAACTACATCTTCCCCTTGTGCTTTTTGAAGATAATCTCCATAACGACCAACTTCTCCAGTGGATGGATTTCGGGTAAAGGCAACACCTGTGCCTGAATCATCGCTGAGGTTTCCAAAGACCATTGCTTGGATATTCACAGCTGTTCCGATATCGGAAGGAATTCGTTCGCGGCGACGATACATCTGCGCACGTTCTGAGTTCCACGACTTAAAGACAGCCTCAATTGATCTCAACAAATGTTCCCGAGGATCACGCGGAAAATCTTCGCCAGTTGCAAGTGAGATAACTGTTTTAAAGCCCTCACACAATAGTTTGAGGCTCTCCACATCTAGTGTTTGAATATTACCTGCGCCCACAGAAGATGCAATGCGCTCTTGCACTTTGTGAAACTCTTCGGGTGCAATATCACAGACAATTTTTCCAAACATTTCAATAAAGCGCCGATATGAATCCCAAGCAAAGTGTGGATTACCTGAAGTGCTGGCAATGGACTGCGTTACTTCTGGGGTCATGCCAACATTTAGTACTGTCTCCATCATCCCTGGCATGGAAAACTTAGCGCCTGAGCGAACTGAGACTAAAAGCGGATTATCGACCCCACCAAAAGTTTTACCACTGAGTTTCTCTAAATCTCTAAGTGCTACATCGATTTGCTCATTAAGCCTTTCTGGCATTTGGCCAGTGCGCAGATACGCTCTGCATGCATGTGTTGTGATAGTAAATCCTGCAGGAACCGGTAATCCGATTCGAACCATCTCAGCTAGGTTGGCACCTTTCCCACCTAGAAGATCCTTTTGTGACATATCCCCAAAAGTGAAGGGGTAAATCAACTTTTCGGTCATCTTTGACCAACACCTTTACTCTTGGCGAGGCGAATGACTTGCGCGCTTTAAAGCATACTCACGGTTTTATTCTCATGTGAGCAATTATTGAGGGCCACGCCTATTATGTTGGAGAGTAG
>JAGWYO010000050.1 GCA_018969355.1 Actinomycetales bacterium | reverse complement strand
AATGCCCAGCAGGCCCTGCAACGAGCACATCGTGCTTATATCCTGGAGACTGGAAATGTCGTCAAAGAGGCCAAGGCCTCAGATCTACTCAATGATCCTGCAGTGCGCGAGGCATATCTGGGCACTGGGGCGCACTCTTAATCTAAAAGTTACAATAAAATAGGTTAAATGCAGACCTCATATTGAGTGTTACCCCTAGGCTTGAGCCTTCCCCATCCCGGGACATCTATATCTAATGAAGGGTTTTACATGAATAAGAAGATCCAACGGTCCCTCGCCGTTGCTTCTGCGGCCACGCTGATTTTCGGCGTTTCAGCAGTTTCATCAGCAGGTGCTGCACAAAAGACAGTCTATTTAGCATTTCAGGCCCCGCTTACTGGCCCAAATGCGCTTACAGGTCAAGATGAACTTACAGGTGCAAAGTTTGCACTCTCTGAGTACAACGCAACTAACCCAGCAATAAAGGTTGAACTTGTTCTTGCTGATGACCAAGGCGACCCAACTGTTGCAGGTTCACTTGCTCCAGGAATTGCATCAAATAAGACAATCATTGGTCTGATTGGACCTGCATACTCAGGCGCAACTCAGGCATCACTTCCAGCATATAAATCTGGTGGACTTGCAATGATTTCTATGTCAGCTACACGCGTATCACTAACTGATAAGAAGGCACCAGTAAATGGTTTCCCAATTTTCAAACGCGTTGTTGCTAATGACAAGTTCCAAGGTCCAGCTTTAGTGCGCTATGCAACTAAGGGTGTTACATCTCCAAAGGTTTACCTTGTTGATGACATCAGTGCATACGGTGCAGGTCTTGCAGACTATGCAAAGAAAACAATTACCGCCGCTATGAGCGCTGGAAAAGATTCAGTTCCAGTAAATACAAGCGATTACACATCTGTGGTAGCAAAGGTCAAGGCATCAGGTGCAAACGTAGTTATCTATTGCGGTTATGCTCCAGATGCTGCAAAGTTTGTTAAAGCGCTACGCGATGGTGGGTACACCGGCGTATTTGCATCAGGTGATGGCACACTTAAGGCTGACTTCCCAGTCAATGCTGGTAAGGCAGCAGCAGAAGGTGCACGCCTAACAGCCGCAGATGTTCCATTTGAAAACTTGGCAACAGCTGCTCAGATGGTTGCTTACACAAAGCTAACTGGAATCAAGGTTCCAGGAACCTATGTAACTTCTACATATAACGCTACAAATATCTTCCTTACTTGCATCAAGCAGGGTTCTATTTCACGTCCAGGTATTCAGAACTGCATTACCAACGGAACGTTTAAGGGAATTGCCGGAGACACAATTAGATTCGACCGCTATGGAGACATCATCGGTGGAGCTGCAGTTGGTGCCTTCACAATTAAGGATGGAAAGATCGTCTACGGAGGCGTTGCTTAATCTAGAAAATCGTTGAAAATAGGTACAGCCGCCTCAGTAATCTGAGGCGGCTGTACCTACAACTATGAAGTGGGACACATGAACTTTTCAGTTTTAACTACACAATTTTGGTCATTGTGCATTCAAGGAATTGCCTTAGGTTTTATCTATGTCTTAATTTCATTGGGATACACCATGGTTTATGGCGTACTTCGGTTGATTAACTTTGCTAACTCAGAAGTTGTAATGGTTGGAACGTTCGCAACTGTTGTCGCTCAAGTGGCAATATTAAAGAATCCAGCAACATCAGATCCGCTACACGGCACACGATTAGTTCTGACCTTACTTTTCGCCTTGCTGTTTTCTGCCCTAGCGTGTGGACTTTTAGGTGTATTGGTTGAGTTGGTCGCTTATCGACGGTTACGCGCGCTCGGTACAAATCGTTTGGCTTCACTTATTTCAGCAATCGCTGTGTCAATCGTTCTTTCAGAGGCAGTTCGTATTTATACGCACTCAGCACCAGTTACCTCACCCCGCTTGTTAGAAAAATGGAGTTTCGGTGAAATCGCAGGTGCTAATTTTCGTGTTGACACAGTGATGATTATTGTCTCCGGCGGAATAATCTTTTTCGCACTTGACCGGTTTGTTAATAAATCCCGACTTGGTAAGGCGATTCGAGCCGTATCAATGAGCGAAGAGAACTCTAAGTTAATGGGCATCAATCTCAACCGCGTGGTATCTCTCACTTTCTTTATTGGTGGCTTAACCACCGGCGCAGCAGCCTTCTTTTACACAACTGTGTATGAAACCACACAATTTAATGTTGGCTTCAATTTAGGGCTCGCGGCCTTTACTGCTGCAGTTCTTGGCGGCATCGGCAATCTTCGCGGTGCTTTTTATGGGGGGCTATTCCTGGGAGTCCTTGAGCAATTCTCATCGGCCATTCTCGGTTCACAATGGAAATCTGTAACAGTTTTCTTAGTGCTAGTTCTTGTACTTCTCATTAAACCAAGTGGCATCTTCGGTGAAGCTGTCCAGCAAACGAGGACATGATGTTAAATATCCGCGATAAAGGTGCATCAATTTGGGAAAAATGGAATCGCCCACAGCGCGTGACTTTTGCCCTCGTAATGATCTTCTTTGTGGCTTTACTGCCTTATGCAGGCGAGTTTCCACTCACCAGTTTTTTGAATACACCAATCACCTCCTACCAAGCTACTCTGGTATATCCAGTTGCAATGTTTGTGCTTATGGCACTTGGCTTAAATATTGTTGTGGGTAAGAGTGGATTACTTGATTTAGGTTATGTTGCTTTCTTTGCTATCGGTGCTTACACGATGGGAATTCTGGGAACCACCACCGGACTGAACACGTGGGAGATTCTTCCGATAGGTATTGCTTTAGCGATGCTCTCCGGACTTCTTTTAGGTTTGCCAGCCCTTCGCCTTAGAGGTGACTATCTAGCTATTGTCACCTTGGGCTTTGGTGAGATTGTCAGAATTATTGCTTTGAATTTGACTCAAACTGGAGGGCCTAACGGCGTCGTTGGCATCCCTAACCCTCCGAGTATTTTTGGACAGAATTTCGCACTTGATGATCATGCCGCTTATTTTTGGGTAATTTTTGTAATGATCATGCTTGTGATCTGGATGGTGCGTCGTTTTACAGTTCGTCGCCCTGGTCGGGCATGGGAGGCTATTCGCCAAGATGAAGATGTTGCAGCTCTTATGGGCGTGAATCTTCTTGTCTATAAATTGTGGTCATTTAGTATCGGTGCGGCTATCGGTGGCGCAGCAGGTGTTATTTATGCATCGAAAGTTATGTTTATTGCACCGGACATGTTTACCTTTAACGTTTCAGTCTTAATTTTGGCATGCGTGGTTTTCGGCGGCATGGGCAACATGTGGGGCGTGATTTTGGGTGCATCAATTCTGGCTTATTTGCCTGAGCGCATTCGCTTTATCAGTAATTCGCGTCAATTAGTTTTTGGCCTCGTTCTGTTAGTGATTATGAATGTTCGACCTGATGGGTTACTGCCTCGCAAGAAACGCGAAAAGATTAAGCAGAAGGAGGCCAAATAGATGCGTGAGAAGATTCTTGAACTAAAAAATCTTACTATGAAATTTGGTGGGGTAACTGCACTTGATTCAGTTGATCTCGATGTTTATAAAGGTGAGATTCTTGCGTTAATTGGTCCTAACGGTGCTGGTAAGACAACTGTCTTCAATGTAATAACCGGTGTATACCAGGCAACCTCTGGAGATATTGTTTTTAATAGTGAAAGTATCCTGGGCCGCAAACGCCATAAGATTACAAAGATTGGCTTGGCCCGCACATTTCAGAACGTACGTCTCTGGGGTGAAATGACTGCTCTTGAAAACGTAATTACAGCAACTGATGTTCATAAGCGTTCTGGTCTCTTAGGTGCACTTCTAGGCTTACCTCGGATGCGCCGTGAAGAGAAAGCTGATCGTCAACGTGCCCAAGAACTCTTAGATTTTATGGGAATAGGCCATCGAGCAGATCAAATGGGAAAGAACTTGCCATATGGTGATCAGCGCCGCCTTGAAATCGCTCGTGCTATGGGAACTAACCCTCAGCTACTTCTTCTAGATGAACCTGCTGCTGGTTTTAATCCGGCTGAAAAAGTGGAGTTGGCCGCATTGATTAAGCGCATCCGCGATGCCGGTTACACCGT
>JAGWYO010000049.1 GCA_018969355.1 Actinomycetales bacterium | reverse complement strand
CGAGTATTCTCACACAATGGCTAAGGTGTTGCTACTGACAAATTCGCAAGGTGCAAGTGCAGAAGTTCTTCCTTCTCTTGCCTTGTTGCAACACGTTTGCAAAGTCGCTCCACTTGATGCAACTGTTTTAGTTGATACACCAGTCATGGATATCGTCTTTGTCGACGCACGTCGTGATTTCCCGAATGCAAAATCATTTATCAAGTTACTTGCATCTACCGGAGTCGGTGCTCCGATTATCGCAATCACCACTGAAGGCGGCCTTTCAGCGCTCACAGCAGATTGGGGATTCTCTGATGTCATTCTCGATACTGCAGGACCTGCTGAAGTAGAAGCTCGCATCCGCATTGCAGTAGGTGCACATGCTGCTCACTTAGATTCACTTGATCCTTCATCCTCTGAAATTCGCCAAGGCGATGTTGTGATTGATGAAAGCACATACACTGCCAAAATTAAGGGCACTTCACTTGATCTCACCTTTAAAGAGTTTGAATTACTGAAATACCTGGCACAACACCCAGGTCGCGTCTTTACCCGCGCTCAGTTGTTGCAAGAAATTTGGGGATATGACTATTTCGGTGGAACACGCACAGTCGATGTTCATATTCGTCGCCTGCGTTCTAAATTAGGTCCAGAATTTGAATCCATCATTGGGACTGTCCGCAATGTTGGATATCGCTTTACCGTTCAAAGTGGTGGCAAAGAAACTTCAATATCTGAGCTTGTCTAGTTCATGCGCCACATCCTTAAACTGCACCGCTCGCTCATAGATCCAATCCCACATATTCCACATAACTATCAATTCATCATCTTTAACCCAGCCACGCATAAAGAAGAGTGGCTTGCACTCAACAACACAATCTTTGCCCACCACCCTGATCAAGGAAATTGGGCGATGCAGGATCTAGAAAACAAAATGAACGAACCTTGGTTTGATCCTGCAGGATTCTTTCTCTGCATGCACGATGAAAAAATTGTCGGATTCTGTTGGACGAAAATTCACCATGATTTCGTTAACCAAGACCCCGTCGGTGAGCTCTACGTCATCGGTGTTGATCCTGCAGAATCAGGAAAAGGAATCGGAAAAGCAGTCTGCACTGAAGGGCTGATTTACCTTAAGGAAAAAGGCGTCAAACAAGCGATGTTGTACGTCGATGATGACAACGAAGCCGGCAAAGGCCTATATAAAACCCTTGGTTTCAACTAGTAAGTTTATATTGCTTGAATTCAAGAGACACCGCTTCAGAAATGATAGGGAGTGCTTCATTTAGTGAAAGCCCGTACACAGATGCAAATGACTCTTCAAATGTTTTGCCTGTATTCATAACCTTAAGCACATCCATACTTGAACCGGATCCCTTAACAGCTGAAAGCGCCTCTATTGCAAAATATCCAACATTGTAAACATGTCCATAAGTATCACTACAACTATTGATTAAGAAGTTTAAGACAGAATCTTTCTCATAATTTGAAGTCATCCCTGCCGGATATGCTCTCAACCAATCTTTCCGATTGGATTCATATTCGGCAAGAGAGGAGGCGGCACCGGTAATGCCAGCGAAGTGTGCAGTTCCCTCTCTAAACCAACACGGCATTGCAGAATAAGCGTTTAAGCCGCTCTGGTTTCCCTCAAATTGTGCAAATTGAACTAAGTGAGTGAACTCGTGAATCTCGATTCCCCCATTCGTGAAGTACGCTTGCGTGTTACTCGATGAGACTCCGAAATTGAGAAGATTCGGAGCTGTGGTATTTGCATTTGCCCCGTTACATCTTTGTGCACTGCAATTCATTGAAGCTTCACGATCTACACTTCGGCCAACTAGGTCTGAACCAACCTTTTTTGCCCACTCTAAATCACTAAAACCGTAATAGACCGCCACGTACTGCTTTGGTTGATTATATGAAGACCATAACTTTGAGGCAGTCGCGTAATCACTCAGATAATCCAGATTGGTTATCGTTGTATTGGGTCCAGTATTAACCATCTTTGGAGTAACAATTACGGTCCCTGCATTAATCATCTGTCTTGTCTGATTCCAGGTTAATGCAGCAATTGTTTGGTAGTTCGCAACCAGATTATCAAAACTCAATTGTTTTGGTGTTGGGGTTGGTGTTGGGGTTGGTGTTGGGGTTGGTGTTGGGGTTGGTGTTGGGGTTGGTGTTGGGGTTGGTGTTGGGGTTGGTGTTGGTGTTGGTGTTGGTGTTGGGATTCTTAAGATCCAAACAAGTTTCTTTCCAGACTTGACGCATGTATAACTCTTAGAGCCAAAGGTAAAAACTTGTCCCAAATTCTTACAGGAAATGCCCACCTTTACGCTTGCAACACTTTTGGTTGGTACAAATAAGAAACAGAGAGTGAGGAAAACAAAAAACTTTCTCATGTAATCATGATAAAAGTGACTGAGATAGAAAGACTAGTATTTAACTAATTGTTCACACATTGTTCTAAATGCTGCTGTGTGGCCATCGACATCTGCCTCTGTTGTATCAGGGCACATCAGCGCCATATTGTGAAATGGCGTCAACAAAAAGCCATCATTGAGCAACCGCAGATGAATATATTGTTCTAATTCAAAGTCCCCAGAGTCGGCCGCTTCCTTTCCTGTTCTAGGTGCTTTTCCTCTAAAGACATATTCACCGCGTGCACCAAGTCGATTGCAATGCCAATCTAAATCAAATTCTGCAATTGCTGCATCAATACCATCGCACCAACGATTTCCTAGTTCAATCATTCGCTTAAAGTTATCTTCAGTTAGCACCTGCGTCAGCGTTGCCTTCATCGCCGCAAGCGACAACGCATTTCCAGCCAAGGTTCCCCCGATGCCACCTAAATCAATGATGGATAGCTCAACCATTTTCTTAATCTGATCTGCAATCTCATGTGTCATTCCAAAAGTTCCAGTTGGAATTCCACCTGCGAGCGCCTTGCCAATCGTTAAGAAATCAGGTTTCAATCCAAGTACACCGGTCATTCCACCTGGTCCCACAGAAATTGTGTGGGTCTCATCGATAATTAGATAAGCGCCATACTTTTTAGCCAACTCTTGCACTCCTACCAAATATCCATCTTCAGGCAAAACGATTCCAATATTGGTCATCGCTGGTTCCATTAAAATGGCTGCTACATCCCCGTGTGCAAGTGCCTTCTCCATCTCAACCAAATCATTAAATTCAACGACCCTGGTTGTCTCTGCTAAATCAACTGGTGCTCCAATATTGCCTTCGCGTTTAACAGTAAATCCAGCGTCATCTAGCGTTGCAAAGGTTTCATCAACTGATCCGTGATAGCACCGGTCAATCACGATGATTTTGCTGCGACCCGTAATCATGCGTGAATAACGAATCACATGGCGATTCGCATCGGTTGCCGACACCGTGAATTGCCAAAGCGGCAAACCAAATCTTTCGCGCAATAATCCTGAAACTATTGCCGCATCCTCTGTCGGCAACATCGCCGTAATTCCTTTACCTACTTGCTCGCGCACCGCAGCCACCGTTGCATCTGGTGAATGCCCGGTCATCGACCCGGTATCGCCCAAACAGAAATCAACATAGGTATTGCCATCAATATCGGTAAATCTGGCTCCCTTAGCCTGCTGCACAAAGACTGGATGAGCACCTGGCCACTTGGCCATCCAGGACATCGGAACACCTTCATGCATCACCTTTTTTGATTCTGCAAAGGCAGCAGCTGACTTCTTATGGGTGTCAAGAAAACGCTGCTCTTCCTTTGCGCGAAGCGCCTTCAAGTGTTCGCGATTAATGACAGTTGCCATGTAGTTGATTCTATTTAGTCAACAGAGAATACAAAGAGGGCTTCGATGTAGTTCTCACCACTAATTTTTAAGTTAGCCGCATCCGGTGGCGCAGTCTGCGGTTCAATGCAGACTCCATCTGAATCTTCAGTGTAAACAACCCACCAGGGTGCATCAGATTCAATATCAATTCGTGCAATACCTTCCCAGACAACTGCAGGTACTCCTTTGATTTCAGTAAATGCATCGTCCCAAGGTGGTGCAGGCGGTGTGATTAATTCACCTGTTGGCATCCCATCAGAACCACGCTTCAACATTTTGCCAGCGCTAAATTCAATCTCAGCAGA
>JAGWYO010000048.1 GCA_018969355.1 Actinomycetales bacterium | reverse complement strand
TCTGAAGCGCCCTTGTAATTAACTCGGTAGTAGACCTTCGTGCCAGCACGCAAACCTTTGATATCAAAGACTGCTGGAGCACTTGGGGCCGTTTGCAATTGAGACGTCTTACCTGAATAACGTGTCTTTGAAGTTCCAAACTCAACAAACGTTGTGATGGGTTGTGAGGATAAAACACTTACTGCGATTGAGGTGTTGGTTGGCCGACCCAGAACTTGAGTTATCACTGGCGCGGTAACCCCAATTGCCTTCCCGATGGAAGTGCCTGCAACTGCTGTTGTAGCGGCCATCAAAAGAAGAGATCTGCGGGTGATGGGAGCCTTGGCCCATGATTTCAACAAGTATGCGGAGTCATTAGTCATGTGAAAACTGTAAATTGGTTAGCAAACTTTCTCCATAACCCTCAAGTTAGAAGCCACAAGGAAAGTCCTGTGAATTTCATGTGCTGAGCGTGCGCCACAAAGTGGGCGATCAAGATGTTGAAGAATAGTGGAGCAGCGCTTGCCACTGAAAACGTCGCAGGAAGATTTGATGGATACACAGAAGCCTGGATAGAGGAATCTTTCCCAGTGCGAAACTTGAGAGAATTGATGGACTTCGTAGAGGACTCAGAAGTTGAAGAAGATTTTGATTCACCAAGTGGGAATTCTTAAGAATCTTGCCCCAATTTTTGCCCCAATTGCCCCCAAGATAACCCCAAAAAGTTAGATTTTCTTATTACGTTTTGGGAAAAATTAACAAAGCTGCCACGCTCAATTTCAACATCCTTGAGCATGGCAGCGATGTAATTGAAGAAGAGTCGCCCTATAAGCCGGATCCTGTCCTCTTGCGAGGGATCACCATCCATCTAGATCTGTAATTACTTACAGATTCAAGCAACCTACCCGTTGACTCGAGCGAGCAGCTCTCAAGCGCCAACTGCATGGTCTTGCTCCAAGTGGGGTTTACATAGCTAACTGCATTGCTGCAATTACTGGTGGTCTCTTACACCGCCGTTTCACCCTTACCAACTTTCGTTGGCGGTTTGCTTTCTGTTGCACTAATCCCGCGGATTGCTCCGGGTGGGCGTTACCCACCACTTTGCTCTTTGGAGTCCGGACTTTCCTCGGCATATTTCTATGACGCGGTGATCCGGGCGACTCTTCGTGCTCAATTGTAGTCCAACAATATGGCCCTAGGATTGGTCAATGACAAGCGCTACTTTGCCCAATGACCCACAATGGAAGCGCGCTCATACTCTTCTTTCAACTACTCACACCTCTGCTGATCTAGCTTTAATTGGTGTTCCAGCACATCTGTCTTCAATCTCACCAACACATGCCGATCAAACACCAGATGCCATTCGCAGTGCATTAGCCAGGTATTCAACCTACTCCACATCAGACAACCTTGATCTTGCTGCTAATCCAATTTCAGATTTAGGTAATGTGCAATCCCCGGATGGAGCAGATGGAATTGCCCGTGTGCACGGCGCAGTTAAAGGGTTATTAGGTAAGCACAAACTCCTCATTGCCCTGGGTGGAGATAACTCCATTACTTACAGCGTTGCATCCGGCTTATGGTCTGATTTATCGAATGTTGGCCTGATTACCTTTGATGCTCATCATGATCTTAGAGATGGCCACAGCAATGGCTCTCCTGTGTGGGAATTAATTCAGGCGGGGCTGCCGGGCAAAAACATTGTTCAGATTGGTATTGCCGATTTTGCTAATAGCGCCCCATACAGCACGCGCGCTAAAGAAAATGCAATCACAGTAATTCCGCGCTGCGATCTTCGCACGCGCTCCATCTTAGATGTTGTTAGGCAAGCTCTTGATATTGCAGGTGCCGGTGGACGTGAAATCTATGTGGATTTAGATGTTGATGTCTGTGATCGAAGCGTTGTTCCAGCGTGTCCGGCAGCAATGCCAGGTGGAATATCTGCCGATGAACTGCGCCAAGCGGCATTTTTCTTAGCTGCAGATAAGCGCGTGAGAGCACTTGATATCACTGAAATTGATGCATCCATTGATAGCGATGATCAGCGCACTGTGCGCTTGGCGGCCCTACTAGTTCTTGAAGCCGCTGCAGGTTTTGCTTCTAGATAAGCTGCTTCACAACTTCTCTCGCTGCAGCAACTATTGCGCCTGAAGTAACCAGGGCAGTTGCTGCTTCTAATTCCGGTGATAGGAATCGATCAGGTCCGACTCCCCCAACTACTGTGCGAAGCTCTTTAACAACACGCGCAGTTGCAGGAGCGGGAGTTAACCCTGTGCGAAATTCAATTGCTCTGGCAGCGCTTACTAACTCAATTGCCAGGATGCGTGCCAGGTTATCAACTACTGTGCGTAGTTTTCTAGCAGCAGACCAACCCATAGAGACATGATCTTCTTGCATGGCAGAAGAAGGAATGGAGTCAACACTTGCAGGAGTAGAAAGTCGTTTGTTGTCACTGACTAACCCAGCTTGCGTGTATTGGGCAATCATCAGGCCAGAATCAACACCTGGATCATGGGCCAAAAACGGTGGCAGACCAGCAGATCGGTGTTGATCAAGTGCTCTATCTGTGCGCCGCTCAGCCATAGAACCTAAATCAGTTGCAGCAATGGCAAGGAAATCTAGAACATAGCCAATCGGTGCGCCATGAAAGTTTCCATTGGATTCCACGCGACCATCAGGCATAACAACTGGATTATCAATAGAAGATGCCAGTTCTCGCTGGGCAATTGTTGAAGCGTAAGCAATTGTGTCACGCACTGCTCCTGCTACTTGAGGAGCACAGCGCAGTGAATAAGCATCTTGCACACGTGAGTCATTTTCACGGTGTGATGCCACAATTCCTGAATCCTTTAATAACGCATAGATATTTGCAGCACTAATTGCTTGGCCGATTTGTGGGCGAAGTGGAGCATGCAGATCTGGAGCAAAGACACGATCCGTACCGAGAAGACCTTCAATACTCATTGCAGTAGTTATATCGGCAACCATGCATAGTTGTTCTAAATCAGCACAGGCCATAATCAACATGCCCAGCATTCCATCTGTGCCATTAATGAGAGCAAGGCCTTCTTTGGCCTCTAACTCAATTGGTTTAATACCTGCAGCGTTAAGTGCTTGCATTGTCTCCATCTCAACACCATTGGCATCATGCACACGGCCCTCACCCATGAGTGCAAGTGCGCAATGTGAAAGCGGTGCTAAATCTCCACTGCAACCAAGGGACCCAAACTCTGGAACTACAGGTGTGATGCCCTTATTTAAGAAATCAACATATGACTGCGCTAATGCCACGCGCACGCCCGTGCGACCAGATGCCATGGTGCGAAGGCGCAAAAAAATCAGTGCGCGCACTACTTCACGCTCAATTGCCGGGCCAACTCCAGCTGCATGGGAGCGGATGAGTGATTTTTGTAGTTGTGAGCGATCTTTAACATCGATGTGGCGATTGGCAAGTGCTCCAAAGCCAGTTGAAACACCATAAACAGGTACTCCGCCTGCTGCATAGCCTTCAATGTATTGTCTTGATGCATTCATGGCATCAATTGCAGCCTTTGAGAGTTCAACGTGTGCGCCATGGCGGGCAACATCAATGACATCTGCAAATGTTGTGCCAGATGTTGAGAGCGTTACGGTTTTATTTGATTTGGTGGCCATCTCGCCATACCTGTTCTACTAATTGAACACCTGGGCGATATGCCAAGTGAATATATGAATCAGCGTTTAGAATTGAAAAGTTAGCTCGCGCTCCTTCAAAAAGATGCCCGATGTCATCACGGCGAAGCGCTTTGGCACCACCCATTGTTGCTGACCAGAGCGCTTGTTCAGGAGAGAAATGCATTTCGCGTACGGCAATGGCCATAATGAAGGCCATGCTGGTTGTGTAGGAAGATCCTGGATTGCAATCAGAGGCAAGGGCAACGGTAATGCTGGCCTCAAGGAGTGGTCGCACATCTGGATAGGCAGAGCGAGTGGAGAACTCAGCTCCTGGCAAAAGCGTTGCAACTGTCTTTGACGTTGAAAGTGCTTCTATATCTCTCTGGCTCAAATGTGAAACATGATCAACTGAGGCAGCATCGAGCTCAACACCTAAGCGAACTCCTTGGCCCTCTTGGAGTTGATTGGCATGGATGCGCGGCAATAAACCCTTAGCCATTCCAGCTTTTAGAATCGTGCGAGCAT
>JAGWYO010000019.1 GCA_018969355.1 Actinomycetales bacterium | reverse complement strand
GCTTTTGAAACTCGTTTGAGAAGTACTCTCCCGGTTCGGTTTTTAGTCCTTTCGAACTAAGGCTTAAGTATCTCATGCCGTTTTTTAAATGCAACCCCTGAAAAAACCGGGTGTGTCATGCGGGAAAAAAAGGGAAAAAAGTTAAAAAAGCGTTAGCGCAAGAAAAGTGCCCGTAATCGGCGGGATGTTACAAAAAGTCCGATTGCAATCATTACGACAAAATAAGAAATATGCACGAAAACTCCAGAGTTTATTTCCCCAAACCAAAAAGCGCGCACTAGCTCAATTCCATGCCATAGAGGCAAAGCTATGATGACTTTTTCCAACCAATCGGGATAAACAGAGATTGGGTAGAGAGAACCTGAGAACAAAGTCATTGGGAGCAAGACAAAGTTAATGAAGCCCATTTGTTGGTAAGTCTTAAAGTAAGAAGTGATCGCCATTCCAAATGAGGCAAAGCCAAATGCAACAAGAGATGCTGCAGGAATTGCCAAGATTGCCCAAAAGCTCGGAGTTAAACCAAGAGCTGTTACGACGGTTAGGAAGCCAATTGAGTACACAAGGCCTCTAATTAAAGCCCAGGTAATTTCACCCAGTGCGATGTCAAGAGGCCCAAGTGGAGTTGAGAGCATTGTCTTATATAACTTGGATTCATTGAGTTTCCAGAAAACATTCCAAGTCGAATCATAAATCGCACCGTTCATCGCGCTATTTGCAAGCAATCCTGGTGCGATAAACAAAGTGTAATCAATAGTTTTGCTTCCTGTAGTCACATCTCCAACGAGGCTTCCCATTCCGTAACCAAAAGCCAACAAGAAAAGAACCGGCTCAACAAAACCTGTAACAACTGGAACCCAATTGGTAGATCTAAATGCAATCCAACCGCGCTCTAGTAATACTTGAGGTCTACCGGCATACATAGCTGTTGATTTACGGTTCATTGCAATATCTACAGCATTACTCACTTTGATAACCGCCGTTCAAATTGGCGAGTCGCAAGGCCTAGACCAATGACAAGCAAGGTAGACAGGAAAACAAGGTGAACAACAACCATAGTGGTGCTGATTCCGTAATCAAAAGCAGACTCACGGCCTAGCTCGGTCGCATGCCACAGCGGTGAAATCCATCCAATAGGCTGCAAATAAACTGGCATTGATGTCAAAGGAAAGAAAGTTCCAGAGAACAAGAACATCGGCATAATGACCAAGCGACCTAGGATGTTGAAGAATTGATCTTCTTTTTCAATTTTCGCTGCTGCAAACAACATCAGTGCGCCAAAAGCGCCACCACCAAGAACGGCAATCGGCACTAGCAAGATACTGATTCCAAAATTAACAACATCAAAGGCCAGCAAGAGAATGTAGTAAGCGATGACTGCAAAGAGTGCACGACAAAGCGCGGCTAGGTAGACACCTATTGCAATCTGTCGACCAGTTATTGGAGTTGAATTTTGCGCGAAGAAAAGTTTGCGCCACTTAAAGCCCTCAATAGTAGGAAAGACTGTTTCATCCATAATTCCTGTAATGGCAGTGTTAGCCAATAGGGCTGGTGCAATAAAGGCTATGTATTTAATGCCGTTTGTACCACTTGTGCCCGATCCTTGTTCAACCATGACACCAATACCAATGCCGACTGCGATTAAGTAAAACAGCGGATTTCCGATATCCACCGCCGCGATGATGGTTCGCCACTTAGACATTGATTTCAAACGGGCTGAGGCAATATACAAAGCTCCAAAACGTTCAACAGTAGGAACATCAATGCCCGCGTTCATTCAATCAAGGTTCTTCCAGTAAGGCGCAAGAAGACATCTTCAAGTGAGCTTCTGCGTACAAGTGAAGTAGTTGCGTGCATTCCTGCATGAGTGATTTTTTCCAGGAGTTTTTCGCCATCTTCTGTGTACATCAAGATGCGATCTGGCAGGGTCTCCATGCGCTCACACATCGTTGCAAGTTGCGGAGCAACCTCTTTATTGCGATCACTTCCAAATCGAACTTCCAATACCTCTTTGCTTGAATACTGCTTAATCAAAGATGCCGGAGACCCTTCGGCCATAATTGAACCCTTGTCCATCACAACAAGGCGATCACACAACTGTTCAGCTTCATCCATAAAGTGTGTAGTTAGAACAAGGGTCACACCTTGTTCCTTCAGACGAAACAGGCGATCCCAGAGAATATGGCGCGCTTGGGGGTCGAGCCCAGTAGTTGGTTCATCCAATAACAAAATATCCGGTTCACTCACAAGGCCACGGGCAATTGTTAAACGGCGCTTCATTCCACCACTGAGCGCTTCGACCTTTAATTCACGCTTTTCTTCTAATTGTGCGAACTCAAGAAGCTCTTCAATCTTGTTTCTAATGAACTTCTTTGACAAACCAAAGTAACGCCCATAAATATAAAGGTTTTCGGTCACAGTTAATTCGCCATCGAGATTATCTTGCTGCGGTACAACTCCAAGGTGGGCACGTATAAGAGGCCCAAATAATTCAGGGTCTTTACCGAGGATTTCTACGGTTCCACTTGTGCGCTGAGATGTTGCGGCAAGAACACGCATGATCGTTGATTTGCCAGCGCCGTTGGGTCCAAGCAAACCAAAGGACTCACCCTTGGCCACATCGAAGTCCACGGCATTAACTGCGGTGAAATCTCCGAATTTCTTGGTCAAACCACGCGCTGAAATAAGTGGATTAGACATCCCTAAATCCTACATGAGTATAGTTCTGCTACGTGCGCTTCATAAATAATCCCACCCACGATCTCACCTATGACGATGTCTTTATGGTGCCTAGTTCCTCCGAACTCTCTAGCCGTATGGATGTGGATTTAGCATCAACGGATGGCTCAGGAACAACAATTCCTTTAGTAGTTGCAAACATGACTGCTATCTCTGGGCGTCGTATGGCAGAAACAATTGCCAGACGTGGTGGCATTGCAGTTATCCCACAAGATATTCCACACGCAGTAGTTGATAGCGTTATTAAATGGGTAAAGCAACGGCATGTGTTTTTTGATACACCTATTACTTTAAACCCTCATCAAACTGTCGCAGATGCTGTTTCTCTCTTACACAAGCGCGCACACGGTGCAATTGTCATTGTTGATGGTGGAGAGCCTGTTGGAATTGTTACAGAAGAAGATTGCAAGAGCGTTGATCGCTTCACACAGCTCCATCAAGTGATGAGTAAAGAACTCATCACGATGGCAGATAACCTAGATGCACGCGCGGCTTTTGAGTTCTTAAACCAACACCGACATAAGTTAGCCCCAGTAGTTTCAAGCAACGGTGATCTAGTAGGCATCATGACCCGCATTGGCGCACTGCGTGGAACTCTTTATTCACCAGCCGTAGATTCACATAACCGCCTGCGCATTGCTGCAGCTGTTGGTATTAATGGAGATGTAGCCGCAAAGGCCGCATCCCTTGTTGAATCAGGTGCTGATGTCTTAGTTGTTGACACGGCACATGGTCATCAGAAGAAGATGATTGATGCCCTTAAAGCGATTAAATCGCTAGGCCTTTCAGTTCCAATCGTTGCTGGCAACGTGGTAACTGCAGAGGGTGTCAGAGATCTCGTTGCAGCGGGAGCTTCAATTATTAAGGTGGGCGTTGGGCCAGGGGCAATGTGCACAACCCGTATGCAAACAGGTGTTGGTCGCCCGCAGTTCTCAGCTGTTTTGGAATGTGCCACAGAGGCCAAGAAGTTAGGTGCACACGTCTGGGCAGATGGAGGAGTTCGCCATCCACGAGATGTTGCACTGGCCTTAGCAGCAGGTGCATCCCAAGTAATGATTGGTTCTTGGTTTGCAGGCACATATGAATCACCTGGAGATTTACAAAGTGATGTGAATGGACGTTTATTCAAAGAATCATTTGGAATGGCATCTGCTCGAGCAGTTGCAGCCCGCACATCAGGCGAGGATGCTTTTGAGCGCGCTCGCAAAGCGCTCTTTGAAGAAGGAATTTCAACATCTCGTATGTATTTAAACCCTGCACGGCCAGGTGTTGAAGATCTACTGGATGAAATCATTGCCGGGCTTCGCTCTTCCTGCACATATGCAGGTGCACGAAACCTCGATGAGTTTGCAGAACGTGCAGTGATTGGAATTCAATCCTCTGCTGGCTATGCCGAAGGCAGACCGTTGCACTCTTCGTGGGGAAACTAGAACCTTCCACCAGTTGTTGTGTCTTGGCTTAAACGCTGAGATAGGTAAATTGGAACAATTGATAAAACAACAAGAGTTGCTGCGACCACATTAACAATAGGTGCTTGATTGGGCCTAAAAAGATTGTTATAAATCCAAATAGGTAAAGTTTGGATTCCAGGACCTGCAGTAAATGTAGTTACAACAATCTCATCAAAAGAAAGTCCAAAGGCGAGTAATCCGCCGGCAAATAAGGCAGATGCCAGATTTGGAAGAGTAATAAGGCGGAATGTGGTCATTCCATTGGCTCCAAGATCCATGGATGCTTCTTGAAGTGAAGTGCCCATGCGGCGCAAGCGAGCGATTGCATTGTTATAGACGATCACGATACAAAAAGTTGCGTGACCAATTACTACAGTTAACAAACCAGTCGACATACCCAACTGTTTGGTAAAGGCGTTATTGAGAGCGATTCCAGTGACAACTCCAGGAAGGGAGATAGGTAAAACAACCAGTAATGAAATTACTTCTCGACCAAAGAACTGATACCTACTGACTGCAAAAGCTAAGCAAGTTCCAAGAACTAATGCGATTGCTGTTGCTGATAACCCCGCTAGAACACTCCACTTGAGCGCTTCTCTTACGCCAGTATTTTCTATCGCCTTAGACCACCACATAGTTGTGAATTGAGATGGAGGCCAAGAAAAAGTCTTACTGGCGTTAAATGAATTAATAATTACTACAGAGAGTGGAACATAAATGAAAGCTAGACCTACGCCCAGAAGCGAGGCAAGAAGCAAACGGGCGTTGCGCGAAATTGTCATTACATGCTCGCTAAGGCACCAGTTCGGCGCACGAGGTATAGATAGAGAGCCATGATTGACACTGGAATCATGGCGATAGTTGCGGCAAAAGGTAAATTGATACTGAAGTTTTGATAAACAACATTACCGAGCATTTGTAATTTACCGCCAATAATTTGAGCTGTGATGTAATCACCTAAGCTCAGCGAAAAAGTAAACATCGACCCAGCAACTAAGCTTGGGAATATTAGTGGCAGAATTATTTTTCTGAATGTATAGAAATTGTGTGCGCCCAGGTCACCTGAAGCATCCAAGAGATTATTTGGTAGGCGTTCTAACCCTGCATAGATTGGCAATATCATGTATGGAAGCCACAGGTATGAAAGTCCAATAACAATTGCAGGCCCACCAAATCCAGGTGAGTGAATTCCTATTGGGCCTAGAAGCCAGTCCAAGACACCGTTCCCGGGTTCAAGCATGGTACGCCAGGCATAGATTTTTACTAAGTAAGAAGCCCACAGTGGAGTTAAAACAAGTGCAACAAGGATCTTTTGTGAACGAGGCCCAGTAATTTTGGCCATATAAAAAGCCATGGGGATTGCTAGGACAGAACAAATCAATGTAACGCTTATTGCAATGCCGAGTGTTCGCAAAAAAACATTCTTATAGGCAACATCTGTGAGCATGTCTTGAAAATTACCAAGATTAAATTGCTGAATAACATTTCCAGTGAAGCTATTTATGGTAAAGAAGGCTGTTACTAGAAGCATTGCTAATGCGCCTAAGTAAGCTACTACAAGCCATAGGACCGGGGTAGTTAAAAGTGCAATGAGTCGAAGGCGTTGCTTTTTATGAAAGTAATTCGATAAAGAATTCAACACTCACGACTCCTTTCTAATAAAGAAAACCGGGCGTGGGAATTAACCCACGCCCGGTTTATTTCTTATGAATTGCGCAAACTAGACCAAGCTTTAACCCATTCGGCGTATGGAACGCATTTCACGTCTGTACGACCGTCAAGGCAAGCTTCAGTTGCTGTATTCCAGTAGTAAACATCTTTCCAGTAAGCATCATCTGCAGCATGGAAAGTTGCACAGTGGTTCTTATCAGCAGTTAAATCGCAAGACTTTGCATTTGATGGAGCTTCTCCGAACCATTCTGCAACGCCTGCATTAGCTGCAGGTGATGCAATGTGGTTCATCCACATGTATGCACAGTTTGGATTCTTAGCTTTGCTGCTAACCATCCATGTATCTGACCAACCAGTTGAACCTTCTGAAGGTTTAATGCCTTCAACCTTAGTTCCTTCACCCTTTGCAAGATTAATATTTACTTGCCAGGTTGTACCAAGCACTGTTCCACCTGATTTAAGTGATGCAACATGCTTGAGGTAATCTCCCCAGTACTCGCCGATAAGTGGCTTCTGAGCCTTTAGTACTTCAATAGCAGCATCGAACTGGGTTTGATCTAGAGCATAAGGATATTTAATTCCCAGCTCTGGCTTTGTTTCCATCAAATAGAGCGCGGCATCTGCAATATAAATAGGTGAGTCATATGCTGTGATTTTGCCCTTATAAGGCGAATTCACATCAAATACTGAGGCCCATGAAGTTGGCGCAGGCTTAACAATATCTGTGCGGTATGCCAATAAGTTCGCCCCGCGTCCGTGTGGAATACCATATGCAACGCCATCTACTGAGTTCCATGGTTGCATCTTGAGATTTTCAAAGATATCTGCATAGTTTGGAATTAGCTCTGTGTTAACAGGTGCGACATCGCCACCATAAATAAGGCGAAGTGATGCATCACCTGATGCAGATACCACATCGTATTCACCAGTCTTCATTAATGCGACCATGTCATCTGATGTAGCACCATTTTTAACGTTTACTTTGCAACCTGTCTCCTTTTCAAAACCAGTAACCCAGTCAACTTTAGGATCGGTTGAACCATTTTCAACATAACCTGCCCAAGCAACGATATTTACTTGGCCTTCACCAGCGCCAAGCTCTTTCATCATATCCACTTTAGGTACACCGCTATCGGATGCAGAGTCGCTACCTGAGCTGCAACCAGCGAGAATGAGCGCTGTTACTGAAGCAACAGCGATTAGTGAAACCAGACGCTTCTTATGCATCTGTACCTCCATCTTTACTTAACATATTCAGCGGTTGAATATGTTCCTTAGTTCTTCATTGAACCAAGAATTCCTTCTCTTTTTCCCATGAAACTGTAACAGCATCACCTAAGCTGAGTTCTCCCACTGGAACCACTGAAATGATAGTTCCACGGCCTGTGTCTACTAAATATCGGGTAGTAGAACCTACGAAAATTACATCACGCAGAGTTCCTTGTAGTGAACGATTTCCTGAAGTTTGTGACTTTGAAACCGTAATTGCTTCTGGTCGGATATTAATTCTCATGCCTTCAATGCTGATTCGATTAGTTTGACCCACAAATTCAGATACGAAAGCACTCACTGGATGTGCATAGATCTCCCGAGGAGTGCCTAGTTGTTCAATTCTTCCATTGTTAAAAACTGCGATTCGGTCACTCATTGTAAGCGCTTCTTCTTGATCGTGAGTTACAAATATAAATGTTATTCCAACCTCTCTTTGTAGTTCCTTCAATTCAATTTGCATCTGCTCGCGAAGTTTCAAATCCAATGCGCCCAGAGGCTCATCTAGAAGCAAGACTGATGGCCTATTAACCAGCGCACGAGCAAGTGCAACGCGTTGTCTTTGTCCGCCTGAGAGTTGAGATGGTTTTCGTTCACCATAACCCTCTAATCGAACTTGCTTGAGCGCTTCAAGTGCACGGGCACTGCACTCTTGTTTTGCTACTCCTTTAACTTTTAATCCGTATTCAATATTGCTAATGACGTTCATGTGTGGGAATAGCGCATAATCTTGAAAAACTGTATTGACATCACGTTCAAATGGTGGAAGTTGCGAAACATCTTCACCGCCTAATTCAATTGACCCAGAATCTGGTTTATCAAAACCAGCGATCATTCTAAGAACTGTTGTTTTACCAGAGCCAGAAGGGCCTAACAGGGTTATAAACTCACCTTCATATATATCTAAGGTAACGCCAGCAACTGCATGAACATCACCAAATGATCGAGTAAGCCCTTTGATGGAAACAATGACAGTGCCAGACACCCCACCGACTTTACTCAAAATAGGCTCGGAAGTAACTAATAGGTAGGCTGTATTCCATGCCAAAACCCACAATCATCCTTGCAACCAGCAATGGTGTGGGAATGGGCCACTTAGCACGAGCAAGTGCCGTTGCCCTTGCACTAAAACCAGTCGCAAATCCGATTATCGTTTCAATGGCTGGCGGCATTGCGGAGATTCCCTCCTTTATGGGTATTCGTTGCGAATACATCCCAGGGCGCGATCGCCTCTGGATGCCGCGCGAAAAGTGGGATGCATATCTACGCGATCGCCTTTTAGCGTTAGTGGATGAAACCGATGCAAAAGTTTTATCTTTTGATGGTGTAGTTCCTTATCCAGGTGTGATTGCTGCGCGAAACTCCAATCCAGAATTGAAACTTGTGTGGGTACGACGTGGACTGTGGCAAAAGAAGCCGCAACGCTTTATTTTAGGTCTGCAAGCAAAGATGATGGATGCAATCATTGAACCCGGAGATATTGCACGCGCATATGATCTTGGTCCAACATCAAAGCGCAAAGATTCAGTTGTGACTGCTCCCGTTTCACTTTTTAGAAAAGAAGATGCGCTATCTCGCGAAGATGCTCGTAAAGTGCTAGGTCTTGATCACAATCGCCCAGTTGCACTAGTTCAACTTGGTACAGGCGATAGCGATGTCAACCACAAGATGACTGCAGCTCTTGAAGGCTTACTTGGGTGGAAAGATTTACAAGTGATTTTAACTAAAGCCCCAATTGATAAAGATGGAAATTCCCTAGCCCCTGAAGGTTTGGACATTAAAGTCGTCCGCTATTTTCCTCTTGCGAAGGTTTTGCACGCCTTTGATGCAAGTATTTGTGCTACTGGTTATAACGGCGTGCATGAATTGTTGCCCGCACAAGTTCCGACTGTCTTTGTCTCAAATATTCGTGGAACCGATGACCAAGAGGCGCGAGCACGTTGGTGCCATGATTTTGGATATGCGCTACGCGCAGATCAGGCTAATTTAGCTGCTATCACAAAGATGGTGAAGAAACTACAGGATCCACATATACGAGCTGCGTTATCTGCAAAATGTGCAGAACTTCCTAATACAACAGGTGGCCAAGAGATTGCGGATAAGCTATTTGCACTAACAAAAGAACAGAGTCCACAACAGGCGAAATCACTAACCTTTAAGCGTTTAATGATTCAAGATCACTTTAATCGTGGTTTACGCCATGTTGCTAATTTAGGTTTGCGTAGAGTTGCTTTGGTGTATCGATACATAAACCCACACAAAGATATTCAAATAACTAAAGAGGAGCCACCCGTATTTGGTGATACAACGGATTCAGCCGAGCTACATAAATTAATTAAATCTGCAACAAGGTTTGAACATTTAATCACTGATGCTAGTTCTACATACCGTGCTAGGCGTGAAGAGATTGCAAAGACCGCGTATGGAGATTTAGTTGAACCAACAAATAAGTAGTTAGCCTTCAATAATTTTTTCTAGTTTGTTTTTCAAAATTAAGACTAAAGTTATTACTACAGCTAAAAATATAACTGCCCAGTATTTTAAGTATTTTTCGAGTGTCGATAGCGAATTTGCAAACTGATACCCAAGACTGACAACGGTGGTGCTAAAAACAATTCCTCCAGCAGCATTCCACTTGAGAAATGTTCTATAGGGGACTTGATGCATTCCAGCTAACGCTGGAACTAAAGCACGTAAGAGGGCTTGAGCACGACCAAAAAAGATTGCACCACCATGATATTTATCAAAAATATGTTCAGCTAAGCGCCACCGTCTAGCACCCACGAATGCACCAAACTGATTTGTTTTAATGCGTGGTCCAAAGTGTTTCCCAACTTCATAACCGACAGAATCCCCTGCTACAGCTCCGACTATGGCGCAGATTAGGAAAAGCCAGAAAGACCACACATGTGCATGGGCAAGTACGCCCCCAATCAATAAGGAAGTTTCTCCTGGCAAAACAAAGCCAACGAATGCAGCCGCTTCGGCAAAGGCCAAAAAAATAAGAAGAATAAAGAGTGGAGTTTGCAAATTGTTTGCTACAAGCCAATCTGCAGTGTGATGAATCCATCCCGACATGCGAGAACTCTAGCCTGCACTTAGACTGCACCAATGAAGAGAGCACAGACCTCGGTAGAAATTAATGAAGTATTGGCCAACCGACACAGCCCACGTTCATTAGATGCAGCAGCCCTTCTTTCACGGCAAGATTTATTAGCAATTCTGGAAGCTGCCCGCTGGGCACCTTCTGCCAGTAATGGTCAACCATGGCGATTTTTCATTGGACATCGCGGTGATGAAGTTTTTGCACAGATCTTGGATTCTTTAGTTTCTTTTAATCAAGGATGGGCCCACCGCGCATCAGTGTTGATTCTGGTTGCGGGTGTGCACACACGTGAAGATGGCAAAGCACATAAGGGCTTTGAGTATGACTGTGGATTAGCTGTCGGACAGATGGTGGTTGAAACACACCATCGCGGATTTGTTGCCCATCAAATGACTGGTTTTGATGCAGAAAAAGCTGGAAAAAATCTAGGAGTAGACGCATCTCTCACACCTCTAGCGGTAATAGCAATTGGTAAGCAAGCACCGGCAGAGTTACTACAAGGTGCGATGTTGGAGCGTGAGAATGCACCACGTGCGCGTAAATCCTTAGAAGAGATCGTGGTTAAAGGATTACCTAATTAAAAGCGTGATCGGATTTCCCATAAATCTTTAAATACTGGTGCAAATAAAGTACTCGCAAGATATTCAACGCCGCTAGAGCCACCCGTACCAATTTTGTGGCCGATTGTGCGCTCCACCATCTTCACATGGCGATAGCGCCATTCTTGTATCCCTTCATCGATATCTACTAATCGCTCACAGACCATTGCACTCTCTGGATCTTTAGTATGAACCTCTAGTAAAACATCTTGAACACGCAAATTGGCTTCATACGGCAAAGTGCGATCTCGATTTAATACATCAGTTGGAATTGCATGTCCACGCTTAGCCAAATAAGCAAGTGCTGAATCCCATATGGAATTGCCCGCAGTAATGAGAGCGATTTCAGCTTGGATTGCTGGCGGAAGGTGGCCAGCCATCTTGTTATCACGACGACCAAGCAATGCTTCTACTTTCCTAAATTGTGCTGATTGGAAGCCGCTGGAGGAGGAAAGATAGGAACGGAATGCATTGAACTGCAAAGGAGTCATGGTCTCTAAAATATCAATCTGTGTGACACAGACTTTTAGAATGGTTCGAATACGTCCCAAAATCGCTAGAGAATAATGAGTATCACCAGATTCCATGGAGCGCTGGGCTTCTGCAAATTCATGGATGATCTGCTTAAACCACAGTTCATAGGTTTGGTGAATGATAATGAAGAGCATTTCATCATGCTCTGGCCCTTGTGAGAGAGGGCGCTGCAAAGTTAAGAGTTCATCTACGGCCAAATAGGATGTGTACGTCAATGCTGAATCAAAATTTTCGCTCATGTTACTCGTGAACCACCTTCTTTTATTGTTTTATATTGGCCAGTTGCCACTAAGTCGCGCATACGTGCAAAACCATCCCACACTTCAACAAAGGATGTTGCAAGTGGTGAGATTGCCAAACGGATTGACTTAGGGGTGCGGTAGTCAGGAATTACATTAGAAATCTCGCGCAAAGCAACACAAATTTGAGCAGCATCTGGGTGTACCAATGAAATATGCCCACCGCGCTCTTTGGCATCTCGTGAAGTATTGAGTACAAATCCGAGTGGAGCTAACCAGGCGTCAAACAGATCAATCATCATCTGTGTACCAACTGCTGCCTTTGTAGCAATTGCATCTATGCCGGCTTCTTTAATCATTGAAAAAGCGGTTTGAACACAGCGAATACCAATCAGTGATGGGCTAGCAATCTGGAAGCCACGGATGTTTTGTGCTCGCTCAAATACTGGCCCCATTTCAAACTGGGCATCTTGAGCAAACCATCCCTGAATTGGAACTTGTAATTCTTTTTGAATCTTTTTGCTTACATACAACCATGCAGGAGAGCCTGGGCCGGAGTTTCCATATTTATATGTGCAACCAACACAGAGATCAACTCCGTTTGCATCAAGATTTAATTCAATTGCACCAACTGCATGGCTGGCATCCCACACCACTAAACCGCCTATTGCACGGACTTGATCGGTAATGGATTTAATATCTGTTCGAGCTCCCGAGCGATATTGAATAACTTGTAATGTTACAAGTGCAACATCATCATTGAGATATGGCGCTAGAACTTCGGTAGTGATGCGCTCATGTGTTGCGACTACAGAATCTTCATTTTGGATAAGGACAAGTTTTAATCCAAACTGCTTAGCAATTCCATCAAGGATGTATCGATCTGTTGGAAAGTTTGCAGCATCTGTAATGATTGTTTTGCGCCCAGGGCGTGCATGCACAGCAGCTAGACAGAGTTGATAGAAATTTACTGATGTTGTGTCACACACAAGAACTTGTCCAGCCGCCGCACCTAACGCTGCCACACCTAATAAATCTCCTGTTGGTTGAGCTTCATCCACCCAGTGGCTCCATCCAGTTACGACTTCTGCCCCCCACTCGCTCATAAAATCATTGACGGCAGAGATGGTGGCTTTTGGAATGCGACCCAATGAATTTCCATCCAAATAACACATTTGCGGGTCCGTGACCACGAATTGTGATTTGAAATGAGCAAGAGGATCGTTTCTATCTAGCTCTAAGGCGTACGCACGGTCAGTAACGTTCATGAAGGAAAGGTACGCTCTCCCATCATGGCGCGCAATGTTGTAAATATCGAAGAGGTCTCAAAGGCCTTTGATATTAAAGAGTTATTAATAGGGGTCTCTCTAGGTGTTTCTGAGGGCGATCGCATCGGAATTGTTGGTCGAAATGGCTCAGGGAAATCCACGCTCATGAAGATTATTGCAGGCGTTGAAGCACCAGATTCTGGCCGTGTGACTAAATCAAATTCTGCGCGCATTGGTCTGTTATCTCAAGTAGATTGGGCTAATCCTGAGAGCACTGTGGGAGAAGTGGTATTAGGAGATACTGCAAAACATGAATGGGCAAGTGAGCCGAATATTCGCGAAGTTTTCACTGGATTGTTTGGCTCATTTGATGATCATATTTTTGATCGAACATTTGGGCAGTTATCCGGTGGGGAACGCAGGCGTGTGGGATTGGCCAAGCTACTGATCAATGAGCTTGATCTAATTTTGTTAGATGAGCCAACGAATCATTTAGATGTTGAAGGTGTTGCTTGGTTGGCACAGTACTTAAACAATCGAAAAGGTTTGGCAATAACAGTAGTAACGCATGATCGCTGGTTCCTAGATGCCGTGACAGATCGCACGTGGGAAGTAGTTGGTGGGAAAGTTAAAGAATATGACGGTGGTTACAGTGCTTTTGTTTTAGCCAAAGCCGAGCGAGCTCGTCAAACATCAGTTATGGATCAGCGTCGAAATATGTTGATTAAGAAAGAGCTGGCCTGGCTTCGAAGAGGGGCACCCGCACGCACAACAAAGCCAAAGTTTCGGGTTGATGCAGCTAACGTATTAATTGCTAATGAGCCAGCACCGCGCGATCATGGAGAACTACTTAAGTTTGCCCTTAACCGTTTAGGTAAGACGGTTTATGAAGCTCACCATGTTCAAGTAAAACTTGGGGGTAATGAATTAATTGATGATTTGTATTGGAATGTTGGTCCAGGAGATCGCATTGGCATAGTGGGTGTGAATGGTGCAGGAAAAACAACACTCATGAAGACTCTTGTAGGTGAAATCCAACCAACTTCAGGCAAACTGGTAACGGGGATTACTGTTAAAGCTGCATTTCTTACACAGCATTTAGATGAGCTAGATCCAACGTGGCGCGTATTAGAAGCAGTTGAAAAAATCGCTAACCGAGTTGAAATCGGCGGAGGGCGAGAACTATCTGCCTCTCAACTGTGTGAGCGGTTAGGTTTTGACAGAGAATCTCAATGGACTCCTGTTGGTGATTTATCAGGTGGTGAAAAACGACGCTTGCAGTTGACGCGTTTACTCATGGATAGCCCCAATGTTTTATTGCTCGATGAACCCACAAATGATTTTGATATCGAGGTTTTGAATGAGTTAGAAGATCTTCTCGATAGTTTTGGCGGGACCCTCATTGTGATCTCCCACGATAGATATTTCTTAGAGCGCGTGTGTGATCGCTTTGTTGGATTGCTCGGGGATAAGAAAGTTCGAGATCTTCCTCGCGGCGTCGATGAATATTTAGAACTTCGCCATAAAGCCCTACAACCCGATGTCAGCGCGCCCATAGGTAAGAAAACTTCTAGCGCCGCTGAAGAGCGACAACTCAAAAAGGACAAAGCCCGCCTTGAGCGGCAATTAGAGAAAGCCGATCTGAGGATTGCCGAATTAGCAGGTGAACAAGAAAAATCATCATTTAACGCAGAGCATTTGCTTGAAATTTCCAATGAAATAACTCAATTACGTGAAGAGAAAAATAGACTCGAGGAACAATGGCTTCAGATCACAGTTTTACTTGAGGGATAAGTTAAAATCCTCGACATGAGTCAACTTTCACAGGCTATAGAGGTAGTTCTCTTTCGTTCTCGTTTTTTACTTGCTCCACTTTATTTAGGGTTAGTTGGTGCATTAGTCCTCTTGGGTTACCGCTTTGTCATCGAATTTATTCATTTAGCAGAAAAAATTGGGGAAGCAACGCCTCAAAGTTTCACTTTAGACCTACTTGCTCTTCTTGATTTAACCTTGCTTGCCAACCTTATTTTAATGGTTATTTTTGCAGGATATGAAAACTTTGTTTCACGAATTGATGTCGCCACCGAATCAAAGGATCGCCCACATTGGATGGGGACAATTGACTTTAGCGGTTTGAAAATCAAGTTAATCGGTTCTTTAGTTGCGATTTCAGTGATAGAACTTCTCAAAGACTTTATTGAACTCTCTGGTCAGGACCATGTTGGCGCAGGTACTAAGTGGCGAATCGTCATTCACCTGACATTTGTTGCATCTGGGGTTCTCTTCGCTCTGATGGATTGGATTGCAGACAAGCGGGAATTTCAGGGCACCCACAACTAACTGTTCACATAGAATTTGCAAGATTTTTAATAGATACACCTCTTTTGTTTACTGATGCTGCACGAGGCTTCTCCCAAGTTCTTTAGTAAAACGTAGGAGAGGTTTTAATGAAACTTAAGAAAACTATCAGTGCAGTATCGGTAATAATCGCAGCAGCAGCATTAACGGCTGCGGCGTGGCCGGATAAGAAGCCTATTTACATGATTTCAGTTAACGAAGCTGTAACTCTAACTCCAATCGCATCGACAGGTGATGTCGTGAGTGGAACTGTAATTCGGGGCATTCCAGATGGAATGGGAGCATTTGATAATGGAAATGGTGGAATCACTATCCTTTCAAACCATGAAGTTTCTACAACCGATAAAATTGCAATGCTTAGTTCATCAGCGACATCTCAGTGGGGTACTTCAATTACGAAGATGAATTACAGCCCATCAGCGAAGAAGATTACTTCGGCAACACCTCTGATTAGAGATATTCAATATTTTAACTACAAGACAGGGCAATACCAAGAAGCCCCACTAGGTGGAGAGCCAGCAGGTTCTACAGCCGGTTCATATGATGGTAAGACAGCGGGATCTTTCGGTTGGGGAATCAGCCGGTTCTGTTCTGCAACATATTCACCTGCAGGCACTTTTATTTATAACGGTGTCGGATATGACGGAGGTCTATTCACCACTGGTGAAGAAGTTGGCGATAACTCACGTGGTTTTGCTTTCGATATGGACGGCCACGGTTACCAACTACCACGTATGGGAATGCTTTCATTTGAAAATATCAGCCCCAGCACTAAACCCGGAATCAACACAGTTGCGATTGCGACAGAAGATGGGTCTGCTACCGATAGTCAACTCCATCTATATATTGGAAAAAAGCAATCTACAGGAAGCGTAGTAGACAAGGCTGGCTTCACTAATGGTGACCTTTATGTTCTAAATGTCCCCACAATTGCAACTGACAACATTTTCCGGACGAAAATAGCGAAATCAACTCCGGTCGAGGCAACATTCAAGAAGATCGAATGGAATACCGATGTTCCAACATTTGCAAAAGGCGCTCGTGAAAACGGATTTACTTTCGCTCGAATTGAAGATGGAAACTGGGACCCAAGCAACGCCAATATCTTCTACTTCCTCACAACGGAATCAAATAAAGATCCAGTTGCAACTAAGGAGAATCCAGCAGAGCCAGGCGTATCACGCGATGGTGGTGCATTGTGGCGGTTAACTTTCAAAGATGCGCAGAATCCATTGCTTGGTGCACAGCTAGAAATGCTTCTTAACGGTGGTGAAGCGCCATATTTGAGCAAACCTGACAATCTAACAGTCACGAGTGATGGAGTTATCATGATTCAAGAAGATCCAGGTAACAATGCGCACGTAGCCCGGCTTATGGCCTACAGAATTGCTGATGGAAAGTTAGCAACAGTTTTAACTTTTGATCCTAAATATTTCAGTCCTACTGGTTCAAAGTTTATGACTATTGACGAAGAGTCAAGCGGGATTATCGATGCGACGTCTATGCTCAGAAAAGGCAATGACAAGAGTTCATATTTCTTCTTGAATGCCCAGATTCACACATATAGCGGAGTAACAACAAAAGATGCTGGTGTAAAGGGTGCACTTTCACCTGCGCGCCCGGATTTGAGTTCACTCAATGCTGCTAGAAAGGCTGCGCTAGACAAGGCAACCGTCGAGGGTGGTCAGTACTACACAATGAGAATTGCTGATTGGAATTCAATCTTCACCCCATAAAGAAATAAATAAAAGTCGGGCAGCGCTTCGAGGGAGCTGCCCGACTTTTCTATTGCTACCCTCACACAATGCGATTAGATCTTCTCGCCGCGCTCTCAGGATTAATGATTGCCTTGCAGGCGCGTGCAAATGGTGAACTCTCTCTTCGAATCAACAATGGCTTAGAAGCAGCCCTAGTTTCTTTTGGATCGGGGTTAATCATTATTACAGTTATAGCCACTCTAAATCCTTCAATGAAAGAGGGGATTAGCAATTTACGCACTGCAGTTGCTAACAAGGAGATTGCCCGCTGGAAACTATTAGCTGGGGCGCTGGGAGGAAGTTTTGTTGCTATTCAAACCCATATCGTTCCGCTTATTGGTGTGGCTATCTATTCAGTGGCATCGATTGCAGGACAAACAGCCATGTCTTTAGTGGTGGATCGAATTGGGCTCACAGGTGGCGGGAAAAAACTTATTTCAAAACGGCGTGTAGCCGCCGCCGTTTTAACTGTCTTAGCAGTCTTTGTCTCTGTCTTTGATCGCATTGATGCCAAGAACCTTTCATTTCTAGCCGTTGTACTGGGATGCCTTGCAGGAGCTGTTGTGGGTGTGCAGCGAGCACTTAATGGTCAAATTAACGAATATTCACATCAAAGCTTTACCACATCACTTCTAAACTTTATTACAGGAACATCATTTCTTGTGATTCTCATCCTTGGCGGCGTTCTGATTGGAAAGATTGAGTTAGTTTCACTACCTACTGGTCCATGGTGGATATACACCGGCGGTGTAATTGGTGTTATCTATATTGCATTTACTTCAACGATTGTCCAACACCTTGGTGTTTTAACTTTCACACTCTTTAGCGTTGGTGGTCAATTAGTTGGGTCTTTAGTAATTGATCTCATTTCACCAACAAATGGTGTGAATGTGAGTGCTTATCTTGTAACTGGAATTGTGATGACGTACTTGGGTGTTATCGCCGGTGGCGTAAGTAGTTCACGAGTGCAGAAACCAAAGAGGCTGTAATAAAGAAGGCTGCAATTGCATAAGACCAGGTTTTAACCCACGGTAATGTGGCTGCGTAATAACCTGCAAGGGTTATTCCAATACCCCATAACAATGCACCGAGTGCATTAGCGGATAAAAACTTGTAGTAGTTCATCTTTGATGCACCAGCAATTGGTGGTACAAAGGTGCGAATCCATGGGAAGAAGCGAGCGGCAACTACTGCCCACCACCCTGTTTGTTCATAGAAGCGCTCTGATTGGGCAATCATTTTCTGCATACGCGGTGAGTCATGTTTTTCAAGATAGGGACGGCCCACTAAGCGCCCCAACACAAAACCAATTTGATCTCCCAGAAAGGCAGCGATAAAAATGACACTCACAAGAATTACGATATTTACATCTGGATGCGCGGCGGCGACTAAACCTGCGCTAAAGAGGATTGAATCACCAGGTAGAAAAAAGGCGAATAAAACACCGGTTTCAAAGAAGATAACCGCTCCAGTGACTAGATAAATCAAATATGGGGCAAGGTTAGAAAGTTGAGCATCAAAGGATGCGGCTAGATCAATCACACTGATTTCTTAACCGCCGCAGCTACCGCTTTAGTCACATTCGGATCAAAAACGCTGGGCACAATAAAGGAGGCGTTGAGTTGTTCAGGGGATACACAGTCAGCAATCGCTTCAGCTGCTGCAACTAATAATTGATCAGTGATCTTGTGGGCATTGGCATCAAGCAAACCACGAAATATTCCAGGGAAAGCTAAGACATTATTAATTTGATTTGGTTGGTCACTACGGCCAGTTGCAACCACTGTCGCATAATTACGTGCCACCACTGGATCAACTTCAGGATCTGGATTTGCTAGAGCAAAAATGATTGAACCCTTTGCCATTGTTGCAATGTCAGCCTCTTTGAGAATATTTGGTGCACTCACGCCGATAAACACATCAGCACCACTAAGTGCCTCTGGCATTGTGCCAATGAAATTATTTGGGTTGCTGTTATCAATAAACCACTGCTGCATTGAGTCTTCAGACTTCAACTTCTTATGGATTACACCATGGTGATTAAAACCAATGATATTTTTTGCTCCACTGAGAGTGAGTAAGCGAGCGATTGCATTTCCAGCAGCTCCAACGCCACTTAACACAATCTTGACTGAACCTAGATCTTTCTTAACTAATTTCAATGCATTTCGAAGCGCAGCTAGAACAACAATGGCAGTTCCATGTTGATCATCGTGGAACACTGGAATATCAAGTAATTCACGGAGGCGACGCTCAACTTCAAAGCATCGAGGAGCGGAGATGTCTTCTAAGTTAATTCCGCCATAGACAGGTGCGATTAGTTGAACTGTGCGAACAATTTCATCAACATCTTGTGTATCAAGGCACACAGGCCAGGCATCCACATCGGCAAAGCGCTTAAATAGTGCAGCCTTTCCCTCCATCACAGGAAGGGCGGCTGCTGGGCCGATATTTCCAAGGCCTAGTACTGCAGATCCATCAGTAACAACTGCCACCGTATTGCGCTTAATAGTTAAACGGCGAGCATCTGCGGGCTCAGCAACAATTGCCTGGCAAATACGGGCAACACCTGGTGTGTAAGCACGAGAGAGGTCGTCTCTGGTTTTTAGCGGGACCTTAGGTTGAATTTCGATCTTTCCACCAAGATGAAGTAAAAATGTTCGGTCGCTTACTTTACGAACCGTGAGTTCTGAATTCTTTGCAAGTGCAATCGTGATTTGGTCAGCATGCGCCGAATCAATGGTGTCACATGTAATATCTAAAACTACTTTTTCTAAAAGAGATTCAACTACATCGAGTGCAGTAATTGTTGCACCAGCTGTAGTAATAACAGTTGTTGCAAGTGCTACAGGTTGTGCAGTTGGTGGACCCTCAACTCGGATTGTGATCCCATATCCGGGAGATGTGGCTGCCATTTATACGACTCCATATAAACGATCACCGGCATCGCCAAGACCTGGAACGATATAACCGTGTTCGTTTAGTTTTTCATCTAATGCACCAGTCACAATATTGATTGGCACCTTGCTTCCAGAAAATTCTTTCTCCACGGCGCTCACACCTTCAGGTGCTGACAAGATACAAATTGCTGTGATTTCTGTTGCGCCAAGATCGAGCAAATAATGAAATGCAGCGATTAAAGTTCCACCTGTTGCAAGCATGGGATCTAGAACAAAGACATGACGGCCAGATAAATCTTCTGGTAAACGATTGGCGTATGTGCTCGCCTTTAAAGTTTTTTCATCCCGGACCATGCCGAGGAATCCAACTTCAGCATTGGGCATCAATCTGCTCATTCCTTCGAGCATTCCAAGACCTGCTCGCAAAATTGGAACTACAACAGGTCGGGGCTCGGCCATTTTTAAGCCTTTTGTCTTACTAACTGGAGTTGTTATCTCAACACTGTGCGTGCGAATCTCTCGCGTAGCTTCATAGGCCAGAAGAGTTACTAGCTCTTCTACTAAGCGGCGAAATGTTGGGGAATCAGTGCGTTCATCGCGCAAAACCGTCAATTTGTGGGCAATAAGTGGGTGGTTGGCAACATGAACTTTCATAGGCATTACCTTACAGCCCTTTCAATCCTTTCCAATGAGTGGAATCATCTGAGCATGGCTGATTTCGACGATGACCTCGCAGAAGACATCGAAGAGTTTGATGTTTTAGACGAAGATGCGCCAAAAGTAATCAGTCTCACAAATGATTTAGACATAGCCGTTGCTGCATGGCATGAAGATGGACGCTGGACCTTAGGAATATTGCCAGATGCAAATGACATCGGCCACATTATTTCACGCCTCAAAGCTCAACAAACAAATGGTGGGTCCATTGCACTTATTTCAATTGATGAAGAGTTCTTTATTTTAATTCGTGTTCTAGGTGCTCATATTTCTCTTTTTCTTAGTGATGCTACTGCAGCGCTAGATTATGAAGTCGCTGAAGAGTTGTTAGAGATTGCAGACATTCCACTTCCAGAAGATGATGATGAATCAACTCCAATTGGCAACTTAGAAATCTTGGCAGATCTTGGGATTAACGGCATGGAAATTTCAGCTCTCTGTGATGACGGAGAGTTATTTCCTGATGAACAACTTGAAGCGATTGCTAATCGATTGGGATTCGGTGATCAGTTTGCAGAGTTATTAGAGCTGTGAATGATGAAGAGTTAATGCGCGCAGCTTTAGCTGTTGCGCAACAAGCCAGTGCCAGTAGAGATGTTCCAGTCGGTGCTGTGATTGTTAATAGCTTGGGTGAAATAGTTGCAACTGGACATAACGAGCGAGAATTAAACAATGACCCAACTTCACATGCAGAGATCGTTGCCATCCGTAAAGCTGCGCAATTGCTGGGGCAATGGCGTTTAGAAGATCACACAATTGTGGTGACACTAGAACCTTGTCCTATGTGTGCCGGTGCTATTGCACAATCTAGATTCTCCACACTTGTTTTTGGTGCGTGGGATGAAAAAGGTGGTGCCGTTGGCTCAGTTTGGGATGTTGTTCGTGATCCGCGTGCTCTTAATAAACTAGAAGTTCGCGCAGGTGTGCTTGAAAAAGAGTGCTCGATGATGTTAAAAGAGTTTATACAAGGAGTTCGTAAGAAGGATTAAGAATGACCATAGCCCCTTCATCTTCACCGACCATACCTTCAGCACGCATCTGTGAACCAACTTCAAGACCTGCAATATCTCTACGCCCTAAGAACTGTAGGGAAACTCCTCCAGTTTCATCCCAGATTTCAACTTGAAGGGCTGGGGCAGAGCCACGGGGCGCAGTTTTAATTGACGTTACCCGTCCTTGAACTTGAGCACGCTTGCGCCATTGGATTTCACCGATTTTAGTGACGTTTTCTGCGTAATGACTTACGGGTTCAACATTAATTGGCGCATTAGTCTTTGGCGTTGGTGCTGATTGCTTTACTACTTTTTTCTCTTCGTGTGGGTGGTGCACCTCAAGGGTTGCACCAGAAGTAATACGAGCTACGTCAAAAGGAATAATGGTTGCTACTACACGAGGTAATTGCGAGATTGGTGCAGCGATTTCTTCAGCTGTTTGATCATGAAGTAAACGACCTAAGAAGCGTGAGTAAGAACGGCGCGGTAGAAGCAGAGTTAATTCAACCTCTTCCTTTTCTGTTTGTCGAATTGCATAATCCAGAGCTGAGTTAGCTAATCGACGATCAGGACAGTCAATAAGTTCTAAAGTAACATCTTCGAGGGCATCAGATTTAGCCCAGGCTTTCTGAATATCTTCAGCGCGACGATCATCAATGACAAAGTGAACTGCCGTTAAATTACGGGGTTTGAGACTGCGGGCATAACGAATTGCACCAACAGTTGCAATATCGACGCTGTCTACCAATATTGTTACATCATGGCGAGCAATAGATGTAGCACGTTCTTGATGGCGCTTGACAGATAGCGCTTCTTGTTCGCGATCATATTGACGGCGCAAACGCAGGAAAGTAATAACAAGAATTGGCGCTGTCACAAGAACAAGCCAGGCACCTTCAGTGAATTTCACAACAGAGAAGATGATGACAACGAGTGATGAAACTGCCCCTGAAAGTCCATTAATAAATACTTTTGCTTTCCATTGTCCTTCTTTATGTCGCAATGCATGTCGCACCATTCCAAAACCTGCCAACGTAAAGCCGGTGAAAACACCAAGTGCATAGAAAGCCACTAAGTGTTCGACCGATCCAGCTGTAAATAAAACTAAGAAAATACCACCGCCGGAAAGAAGTAGGATTCCATTGGAGAAAGCTAATCGGTGACCACGTTTTGTTAGTTGGCGGGGTAGATATCCATCTGTTGCAACAAAGTTACAGAGCAATGGGAAAGCGCTATAGGTGGTGTTTGCTCCTGCGAACAAAATTAACATTGTTGCTAATTGAACAAGCACGAACATTGTTTGACCAAACACGCCATCTCCGACAATAGTTTTGGCGATTTGTGAAATAACTGTTGGGGTGCCAGTTTCGTATGGCATCGCATGGATACGGTGGGCAAACCACGAAACACCAAGAACTAATGAGCCAAGCAGGCCGCTCATTACAAATAATGTGCGGCGAGCATTGACGTGCTCAGGTTGCTGGAAGAGGGCAACGCCATCAGAGATGGCTTCAAGGCCAGTAAGTGAAGAACCACCATTTGCAAATGCGCGCAGTAAAATAAAAATGGCAGCGAATGTCAGTAAGCCATGACCTTCTCCAAGTGGTACCGCACCCACTTGATCAGTTGACAATGTTTCTAGAGTGCCAGCAAAGTGACGGTAAATACCGATACCAAAGACTATAAACATGCAGCTAATAAAGAAGTATGTTGGTAAAGCAAATGCTTTACCGGCTTCCTTCACACCACGTAAATTGCCATAAGTTAAAAAGGCGATGACAAACAAAATCATCGGGATTTTCCATGGGTGCAATGAAGGGAAAGTCGAAATAATTGCAGCCACACCAGCAGCTGATTGGATAGCCACAGTCACGATGTAGTCAAGCATCAGAGCAACAGCTGCAATTTGTGCAACTACGGGACCAAAGTTATCGCGCGAAACTATGTATGCCCCACCAGTTTTTGTATAAACGTTAATCACATTGCGATATGACAAAGTAATGATTAATAAGATGATAAGAACTACCGCAGTCATAGGCATCAAGATTGCAAATGCAGCTAAACCAAATGCTGGTAGGAGTGCAATAAGAATCTGTTCTGAACCGTATGCAGAAGATGAGATACAGTCGCTAGATAGAATTCCAAGGGCATAACGCTTTGCTAAGCGTTGGTGTCCCAATGTGTGTCGATTAAGAGGATTACCTAAAATGCGCCGCTTTAGGGTGTAGAAAAAGGAGTCTTTGAGATGTGCATGATCTTGAAGCACAACTGGTGTTGTGGCGTCATCAGTCCACGACTTAGGCACTCACAGCTCCTCTTTTTTGCGTTCAACGCAATATTATTTCAAGGCTCTATCGTAGAGCGCATTGGCTTCAACTTCTCGCAGGCTGAGCGTATGCTTGCCGCTATGCATACACAGTTATATATAGATGGCCAATGGGTTGAGGGCGCAAGCAAGGTTGCCGTCCATGATCCAAGTGATAACTCAGTAATTGCCGAGGTTTCACTGGCCTCTGATGCACAGTGCGAAGACGCTATCGCCGCCGCCGATGCAGCAGCGCAATCCTGGGCAAAGACCGCGCCTCGATATCGATCTGAGATTTTGCGCAAAGCATTTGAAATTATGACTGGTGAAATTGAAGCAATTGCGACTCTAATTTCTCGCGAAAATGGAAAGGCAATGCCGGATGCTCGCGGGGAAGCGGCATATGCAGCGGAGTTTTTCCGCTGGTTTGCCGAGGAGACTGTTCGCACACCAGGAGATTTCCGCAAATCACCATCAGGGGATAAGCGAATCCTTGTTACACACCAACCGATTGGCCTTTCTATTCTTATTACGCCTTGGAATTTCCCCGCAGGTATGGCAACTCGCAAGATAGGACCGGCAGTTGCTGCTGGTTGCACCATGATTTTAAAGCCAGCAACTGAAACTCCTTTAACTGCCATGTATATCGTGGATGTAATGGAGCGCGCTGGTTTGCCTAAGGGAGTGCTCAATTTAGTTCTGCCAGAAAAAACTGGGCCAGCAATTTCAAAGATGTTGCATGATCCACGTGTAAAGAATCTTTCATTTACAGGTTCAACTGAAGTTGGCCGTGTACTCCTAAAAGAGGCTGCAGATAAGGTAATTCGATGCTCTATGGAGCTAGGTGGAAATGCACAAGTAGTTGTTCATGATGATGCAGATCTTGCAGTGGCAATTCCGCAGTTGCTTCTTGCCAAGATGCGCAACGGTGGAGCCGCCTGCACATCAGCAAACCGCATCTATGTGCAGCGTGGCATTTCAGAGGCATTCATTAATGAAATGACTAAGTCCATGAGCTCATTTGTGATGGGTCGTGGAACTGATGCCACAACAACACTTGGCGCTTCAGTCTCAATGAAAGAGCGCAACAAGATTGCACAGATTGTTGATGAATCAGTAGCTGCGGGTGCAAAGGTAAAAGTTGGTGGAGTTAAGCCTGAAGGCGATGGTGCCTTTTATCCAGCCACAGTTTTAATCGTTGATAAAGACAACCCAATCCTTCTCCATGAAATCTTTGG
>JAGWYO010000047.1 GCA_018969355.1 Actinomycetales bacterium | reverse complement strand
CGTTCTAAATTAGGTCCAGAGTTTGAATCCATCATCGGCACAGTGCGCAATGTTGGATATCGCTTTACCGTTCAGAGTGGTGGCAAAGAAACCTCAATTTCTGAGCTTGTCTAATTCATGCGCCACATTCTTAAACTGCACCGCTCGCTCATAGATCCAATCCCACATATTCCAAACAACTATGAATTCATCACCTTTGACTCAGCAACTCATAAAGAAGAATGGCTTGCGCTCAACAACAAAATCTTTGCCCACCACCCTGACCAAGGAAATTGGGCGATGCAGGATCTAGAAAACAGGATGAACGAACCTTGGTTTGATCCTGCCGGCTTCTTTCTCTGCATGCACGACGAAAAAATTGTCGGTTTCTGTTGGACCAAAATCCACCACGACTTCGTTAATCAAGACCCCATCGGTGAGCTCTACGTCATCGGCGTTGACCCACTCGAAGCGGGAAAAGGAATCGGGAAAGCGGTCTGCCAAGAGGGTTTGATCTACCTCAAAGATAAGGGAATCAAGCAGGCCATGTTGTATGTCGATGACGAGAATGAAGCAGGTAAAGGTTTATATAAGACCCTTGGTTTCAACTAAGCCTGCACTAATTCAGCGCACATAGCCCGAAAAGCAACAGTATGAGCATCCACATCTGCAGCCGTTGTATCAGGACACATCAGCCCCATATTGTGAAATGGTGTCAACAAGAAGCCATCGTTGAGCAACCGAAGGTGAATATATTGTTCTAATTCAAAGTCCCCTGATTCAGCCGCTTCTTTTCCTGTTTTAGGCGCCTTTCCTTTAAAAACATATTCACCGCGTGCACCAAGTCGATTGCAATGCCAATCTAAATCAAATTCTTTAATCGCAGCATCTATGCCATCACACCAGCGGTTACCTAGTTCAGTCATGCGCTTGAAGTTATCTTGAGTTAGCACCTGCGTAAGCGTTGCCTTCATCGCCGCAAGTGACAACGCATTTCCAGCCAAGGTTCCCCCGATGCCACCTAAATCAATGATGGATAGCTCAACCATTTTCTTAATCTGATCTGCAATCTCATGTGTTATTCCAAATGTTCCAGTTGGAATTCCACCTGCGAGCGCCTTGCCAGTTGTTAAGAAGTCAGGTTTCAAGCCAAGTGCACCAGTCATTCCACCGGGTCCCACAGAAATTGTGTGGGTCTCATCGATAATTAGAAATGCGCCATACTTTTTAGCTAGTTCTTGCACGCCTACCAAATATCCATCGTCAGGTAACACGATTCCAATATTGGTCATCGCTGGTTCCATCAAAATGGCAGCTACATCTCCATGTGCAAGAGCTTTCTCCATAGCAACTAAATCATTAAATTCAACGACTCTGGTTGTCACTGCTAAATCAACTGGTGCCCCAATATTTCCTTCGCGTTTCACAGTAAATCCGGCGTCATCTAGCGTTGCAAAGGTTTCATCGACTGATCCGTGATAGCAGCGATCAATTACGATGATTTTGCTACGACCCGTAATCATGCGTGAATAACGAATCACATGGCGATTCGCATCGGTTGCCGATACGGTAAATTGCCAGAGCGGCAAACCAAATCGTTCGCGCAATAATCCTGAGACTATTGCCGCATCCTCTGTCGGCAACATCGCTGTAATTCCTTTACCTACTTGCTCGCGCACCGCAGCCACCGTTGCATCAGGTGAATGCCCCGTCATTGACCCGGTATCACCCAAGCAGAAATCAACATAGGTATTCCCATCAATATCGGTAAATCTGGCTCCCTTAGCCTGCTGCACAAAGACTGGATGAGCGCCTGGCCACTTAGCCATCCAGGACATCGGAACGCCTTCGTGCATCACCTTTTTCGATTCTACAAAAGCAGCAGCTGACTTTTTATGGGTATCAAGAAACCGCTGCTCTTCCTTTGCGCGAAGCGCCTTCAAGTGATCGCGGTTGATGACAGTTGCCATGTAGTTGATTCTATTTAGTCACCAGAGAATACAAAGAGGGCTTCGATGTAGTTCTCACCACTAATTTTTAAATTAGCCGCATCAGGTGGCGCAGTCTGCGGTTCAACACAAACTCCATCTGAATCTTCAGTGTAAACAACCCACCATGGCGCATCACATTCAATATCAATCCGTGCAACGCCTTCCCAGACAACTGCAGGTACTCCCTTGATATCAGTAAATGCATCATCCCACGGTGGCGCAGGCGGTGTGATTAATTCACCTGTTGGCATTCCATCAGAACCTCGCTTCAACATTTTGCCAGCGCTAAATTCAATCTCAGCAGATCCTCCAACACCTAAATCTCGTGCAAACCAGGGATGAAGTCCCATCCACACTGGAATATCGCAACCGTTATCGTCGTATTCAAGTGACCATCTAATGGCATCATCGAGAACTTCGATTCTCTGTTCAACGGTTGCACCTAAATATGGCTTTGGTAACTGCAATAACGACCGCCCGGGGCCAATATCTTGCCAAGATGAGACAAAACCAAATCCATGAATCGCATGTGGCGGATCAATATTGGTCGGTAACTGATGAACTTCACCCGATGGTGATGAGATCAATCCTTCTTTCACTCGCCCCGCCCACGGCGCCATGGGATACCAACCATTTGTTAGAACGTGTCCACGGAAAGGAACTGTAAATTCCATCTCACGCCATTTGATGGATGAGATTCGCCCACCGTTATCTAAATCAATTGCAACTTGGAATTCTGCATCATCAATAAATTGCACAATAAAACCTAAATTCCCTTAAGTTCGTGTTTATACGGTGGCTGTGCACCTTTTCTAGAACAAGTGATTCCCGCAGCGACTGCAGCTCGATGTAATACAGATTTCAAAACATCACCCGTTAAATTGAGGATTCCTTTTTCAATCATCGCCTCCACAATAATCGCACCGACCGTGTCACCTGCACCTACCGTGTCAGCCACATCCACCTTTACACCGGGCACTTCAACTGAACCATCTGCCGTAAAGCCCACCAAGCCTGAGGCACCACGTGTGACAACAACAAGAGCGGCACCAGCATCAATCCACCTCTTTGCCACAGCCTCATAACTTTGATCAGGATAGAGCCACGCCATGTCATCGTCACTGACTTTGATCACGGATGAAATCGATACCCACCGTTCTACTGCTTCGACATACTTTTCATGATCGCTCATGACAACTGAGCGCACATTAGGATCAAAGACAATTGGGGCAAACTCAGCTACCTGCAGCGCCCATTCAAAGAGAACATCAGCTCCTGACTGAATCACGGTTACCAAAGTTCCGATGTGCAGTACTTGTGGTTTATACCTCGACGGATCCGGAAGCCATTCTGCCGAAAAATCAAATGTTGCTGTCCCATCAATTTCAAATTGATAACTTGCCCCACCATTCTCATTAAGAGTAATAATTGCTAAACACGTGGGCTTATCACTCTTAAAAGCTAAATCCAATTTGACTTCATCGTCAAGCAGTTCTTTCTCTGACATCTGACCGTACTTGTCACTAGAAATACCATCAATAAATTGCACATCATGACCCAACCTCGCCAGAGCCTTTGCGGTATTTGCGGGCCCTCCACCAACATGTGGGGTTCTTTCGCCACTTGCATCTGGAATCAAATCAATCAGTACTTCACCACATACCCAGATGCTCACAGGTTCTCTCCCTTACGAGCCAAGAACTCTGTCAAAATCTCTACACCCAACATGTGATCTGCAACCTGTTCAAGCCCACTCACAATCAATACTCCTGCAAGTCCACTACCAGCAACATTCAATGCAACTCCACCACCGTGAATTGCATATAACTCTTCTTTCACACCTTTTGATTGATGCCAGTCGATTCCACTCTCTTCTGCCAAAACTCGCTCATGTAAAGTCGAACGTCCTGTGAGATTAACTGCCCGAGCTTTACGACCAATCCACCAATCATTCTCTGGTGTTGAACCTGGAAGGGATGCATGAAAAACAATCCACTCTTTCATACGAACTTCAACGGCTATAGGCAGACCTCGAGCCAATCCGATTGATTGCGCTATCGACCCAATCTCTATTGCTTCTGCCTGACTCAAACTAGAAAGTTCTAGTGCCTTTGCTTCACGCTCCAACTCAGCGCTGCTTAATCCGCCTGTGGTAGCCACATGCCTATCTTGCCGTAAGGATTACCTAGAGATAATCACTCAAAGATAGACTCACACCCATGCGTGCTCTCATCACAGGTGGTGCCGGATTTATTGGCTCTCACCTCGCCGATGCACTTATTGCCCGCGGAGATTCGGTCACAATCCTGGACAACATGAGCACTGGCTCAATGGCCAATATCGCCCACCTGCAAGGGCATATCGAAATCTACGAAGGCGATATCCGAGATAAGGCACTTGTTGAAAAGTTAATCGAAAACTCCGACACCGTCTTTCATATGGCTGCAGCGCTAGGTGTTAAAAACATTATGGAGCACACCCTTGAATCAATCGATCGAAACTTCAACGGCTCTGAAATCGTTCTCCACGCAGCAACTCGATTCAAAAAGCGCTTAATCATCGCTTCAACATCTGAGATCTATGGAAAGAATCCCAATCAACCCTTACATGAAGAATCCGA
>JAGWYO010000018.1 GCA_018969355.1 Actinomycetales bacterium | reverse complement strand
ACTAATTTGCTATCCATCTTCACATCCACAGTTGCTTGCGGATCAAGTGCGTTAATGGCAGTTAAGCCGGCAATTAGTCCGCAGTATTCAGCAACATTATTTGTTGCAATACCAATGAAGTCATAGAGCTCTGCAATTATTGTGCCATTTTCAGTAATGACTGACCCATAACCGGCAGGACCAGGATTTCCGCGTGAACCACCATCAGCAGTAAGTAAAAAATGGCGTGGCATCTATTTCGCTCCGCGCACCAAGATGCAGCGGCACTCTTCACAGCGCACCACTTCATCATCGGCTAATTCAGCAATTCGCTTGAGCTCCACAGTATTGATTGAAAGGTGACATCCTGTGCACGCACCAGCAACCAGTGCTGCCGCACCCGTTCCATTATTTGATGCTCTAATTTTTTCATACAAAGCGACAAATTCACCAGAAACAGATGCCAGAGTTTCACTGCGCTCTTTAGCAATACTTTCTAGTTCGCCATTAATCTTTGCGAGCGCATTCTCTTTGCGGATATTGAGATCATTAATCTGTGCTGTGAAATCAGCTTCTTGGTTTTGCAGATCTGTAATGCGGGCTTTGATGTCATCCACTCGCATCATGATCTCAAGCTCTACTTCTTCAAGTTCTGCTCGGCGCGCATTTAAAGTTCCCACTTCATGTTGGAGTTGTTCAAGCTCTTTAGGCGATGCGGATCCTCCAGAAAGACGGGTTTCATCTCGGGTTATGCGTGTGACTATCTGTTCAACATCTGCCTCTGCGCGCAAGAGTTCGCGTTTAACATCGTTGAGTTCTGTCTCAGCACCAATGCGAAGATCGCGGGCATTATGAAATTTTGTAGTGGTCGTTACTAGCTCTGCGATTTCGGGAAGAGTTGAGGCGGTGTGGTTGAGTGCGGTGGATTTCTGGTCAAAAGCTGCCACATCAATAATCTGACGTTGATCACTTGGGCTGGCTTTCATTTGCTGCAATCAACCCCTTCGTACATATCTGGTGGGCGCTGAGGGTTTCGAACCCCCGACATTCTCGGTGTAAACGAGACGCTCTACCACTGAGCTAAGCACCCTTTGTACTGCTGTGAGTACTGGTGAATCTTACTTCACCATAGTTAAATCGCTAAATCCCGCGCTTAGAGCGCAGCAATTGCCGCCTTATAGTCAGCGATATTGCGAGCATCGCCAAGTCCATTGACTACCTGCCAGCGCACAATGCCTTCCTTATCAATGACAAATGTGCCACGAGTTGAACAACCGCGTAATTCTTCAAATACTCCGTAAGCCTTAGCTACTGCGCCATGTGGCCAGAAATCAGCAAGTACAGGGAATGTATAGCCTTCAGCCTCAGCAAATGCACGTTGTGCATACATAGGATCGCAAGAGATTGCTAGTAGTTGCACGTTATCGTTTTGAAAAGCTGCTAAATCATCACGTAGTGCACATAGCTCGCCTGTACAGATTCCTGAGAATGCAAAGGGATAGAAAAGCAGAACTACATTCTTCTCACCCTTAAATGATGAAAGAGAAATCACCTCACCATGTTGATTGAGAACTTCAAAATCTGGAGCTGCTTGGCCAATTGTTAGAGTCATAGCGTCAAATCTATCGTTTACCCGCTTTACGTGCCACCAGACGAGTAGCACTCCAATCAGCTGCAATTGAAAAAGATGATGTCTGACTTAAGCCAGCAGTTGGCGCTGCATCTTGAATATCACTTGGCTCAACATGGCCATCACGGCCCACCTTGGGAGTTAGTACCCAGATAGGTCCCGTTTCACTTAAATAAGTAAGTGCATCCATTAATTCATCAACTAGATCGCCATCACCATCGCGCCACCAGATAATGACGCCGTCGACAACTTCATGTGCAGCACTATCTACAAACTCTGTTGTTGTAATAGCGCTGATTTGTTTTCTGAGGCTTTCATCACAGCCACCAGAGCGGCCGACCTCGAGAACTAGGTCACCCTCCTTGAACCCCATACGCGCTGGCACAGGCTAATTCCACACAATCTATGCCCCTTACACAAGAGGTGTGCCGGCTCCATTTCGACTTACGGGTCAGTTCGCGCAAGAATAGGCACCATGAGCGAAACCTTTGAAGCGCCTGATCAGATTATCGACCAGCTAGTTGATACTGACCCTTCAGAGACGGCCGAATGGCATGCCTCCTTTGACGCAGCCCTTGCACATGCAGGTCCAGTACGCGCTCGCTATTTAATGTTGAGCCTTTTAAAGCGTGCTCATGAGAAAAAAATAGGAATATCTGACCTTCGCACAACTGACTACATGAACACAATTTCCCCAGAGCATGAACCGGCTTTTCCTGGTGATGAAGGTATCGAGCGCAATATCCGTGCGATAAATCGATGGAATGCGGCGATGATGGTCCACCGTGCACAGCGTCCAGGTGTTGGCGTTGGTGGACATATCTCTACCTATGCATCATCTGCTGCTCTCTATGAAGTTGGTTTTAACCACTTCTTCCGTGGACACGATCACCCAGGTGGCGGCGATCAAATATTTTTCCAAGGACATGCAAGTCCTGGAATGTATGCACGTGCATATCTTGAAGGTCGTCTCACTGAAGATCAGTTAGATGGATTCCGCCAAGAACTCTCACATCCAGCTGGTGGACTTTCTTCTTATCCTCACCCACGTTTGATGCCAGATTTTTGGCAGTTCCCAACAGTGTCCATGGGTATTGGACCAATTAATGCAATTTATCAAGCCCGCTTTAATCGTTACTTACATAACCGTGGAATTAAAGACACAAGTGATCAGCGTGTCTGGGCATTTCTTGGTGATGGTGAAGTAGATGAAGTGGACACTTTAGGTGCTATTGGACTCGCAACGCGGGAAAAACTCGACAACTTAACTTTTGTTGTGAACTGTAATTTGCAGCGCCTAGATGGACCGGTGCGTGGAAATGGCAAAATCATTCAAGAACTTGAATCAATCTTTGGTGGCGCCGGCTGGAATGTTATTAAGGTGGTGTGGGGCCGCGAGTGGGACCCACTTTTGGCTCAAGATCGAGAAGGCGCACTTGTTAACTTGATGAATAAGACTTTAGATGGTGATTACCAGACCTTTAAAGCTGAATCTGGCGCCTATGTTCGTGAGAACTTCTTTGGTCGCGATCCTCGTACTGCTGCAATGGTTGCTGACTGGTCTGATGAAAAGATCTGGGGCTTAAAGCGCGGTGGACATGACTATAAGAAGTTGTTTGCTGCATACACCGCAGCAACTCAAGACAATGGCCGCCCAACAGTTATTCTGGCTAAGACAATTAAGGGCTGGACTCTTGGATCTAGCTTTGAAGGTCGTAACTCCACTCACCAAATGAAGAAGATGTCACTGGAAGACATTATGCAATTCCGTGACACATTGCACTTAGATATTCCAGATGAGAAATTAGACAAGTACTTGCCCCCTTATTACAAGCCAGCACCTGATTCACCTGAAGCTCTATATCTAGCGCAGCGCCGTGCAGCTCTTGGCGGATCTATCCCGCGCCGCCGCGCAATCTCACGCCCACTTACTCAGCCTAATGATTCTGTTTATGAGTCAGTCAAGCGTGGTTCTGGTCATCAAGAGATTGCAACAACGATGGCATTTGTTCGCATGCTTAAAGATTTAGTCAAAGATCCAGGACTTGGTGCACGCATTGTTCCTATCATTCCAGATGAGGCTCGCACATTTGGTATGGACTCATTGTTCCCAACGTTAAAGATTTACTCACCTAATGGCCAGCAATATGCAGCCGTTGATCGCGAATTGATGTTGTCATATAAGGAATCAACTACTGGCGTGATTCTGCATGAAGGAATTAACGAAGCTGGATCTGTTGCATCCTTTACTGCAGTGGGCTCGTCGTATTCCACACATGATGAACCAATGATTCCTATTTATGTTTTCTACTCTATGTTTGGTTTCCAGCGCACAGGAGATGCTTTCTGGGCTGCGGGAGACCAGTTAGTTCGAGGCTTTGTCATCGGTGCTACTGCTGGTCGCACCACACTCAACGGTGAAGGTTTGCAGCACGAAGATGGTCATTCACCACTTCTTGCTTCAACTAATCCAGCTGTGGTTGCTTATGACCCCGCTTTTGCTTTTGAACTCGGACATATAGTTAAAGATGGTTTGCGCCGTATGTATGGTGAAAACAGCGAAAACATCTACTACTACATCACTGTTTATAACGAGCCATACATGCAGCCTGCTGAGCCTGAAAACTTAGATGTAGATGGATTGCTTAAAGGAATCTATCTATATTCACCTGCAGCTAAATCACGTAGGAAATCAGCACAGATCTTGGCATCAGGTGTTGGTGTGAACTGGGCGCTAAAGGCACAGCAACTACTTGCCGATGACTGGGGTGTTAAGGCATCTGTCTGGTCTGTAACCTCATGGAATGAACTTCGCCGTGATGGTTTAGAAACAGATCGTCATAATCTTCTAAACCCACATGATAAGAGGCGTGCATATATTTCTAAAAAGTTAGATGGTCACAAGGGCCCAGTCATTGCAGTCAGTGATTACATGAGAACAGTTCAAGATCAGGTTGCACCGTGGGTTGAAGCACCTTTCTACTCACTTGGAACTGATGGCTTTGGATTATCAGATACACGCGGTGCACTTCGTCGTCACTTCAAGGTTGATGCGCAGTCAATTGCAGTAGCTGTTTTGCAGCAATTGTGTAATCAAGGTGATATCAAGAAAAGCATTGTCACAAGGGCGATGGAAAAGTATCGTATTCATGATGTCTCAGCTGCAGATGCTGGCAATACCGAAGGATCGGGTTGATCTCACGAATTGCAATTAGCGATATCTCCCCCGCGGTTTACTTCGGTGGAGATTTTTTGCCTGTTAAAGCAGTAGCTGGTGAGACTATTCAAGTCAGCGCAACCGCAGTCATCGAAGGTCATGAAAAACTTGGCGCTCAAGTTGTTTTACATGATTTACAAGGAAAAGTGGTCTCTCGTGGGGATATGAGAGAGATCTGGCCAGGAAGTAATCGATATGAAGGCTCCATTACTATCCCTCAACAAGGAGATTACTTCTTTGTTATAGAAGCAGATAGCACGTCGCAATATCGCACGGTCTATGGTTCATCTGAAAAATACCCGATTCGAGCTGATCGCGAACGCGCACTAATTGGCTCTTGGTATGAATTCTTTCCACGCAGTGAAGGCGCAGTCAAAAACGCAGATGGAACAATTACATCTGGAGATTTTATAAGTGCAACAAAAAGACTACCCGCTGTTGCGGCTATGGGCTTTGATGTTTTATATCTGCCACCTATTCATCCCATTGGTGTATCTCATCGCAAGGGACCCAATAACTCTCTAACTGCTGGTCCCCATGATCCTGGTGTGCCATGGGCTATTGGTAATGCAGATGGCGGCCATGATGCGATTAATCCAGAGCTTGGAACAATGAAAGATTTTGAAAACTTTGTTGCAGCTGCCAAGAAAGCTGGCTTAGAGATTGCATTAGATCTAGCACTTCAAACTTCACCTGATCATCCATGGGTGAAAAGTAATCCTCAATGGTTTAACAAGCGTGCCGATGGAACTATTGCTTATGCTGAAAATCCACCTAAGAAGTATCAAGATATCTATCCCATTAACTTTGATGATGACTACGAGGGTATTCGTGATGAAGTACTTCGCATCATCCGTTTGTGGGTTTCAAAAGGCGTAAAGATTTTCCGCGTGGATAATCCACACACCAAACCAGTCCACTTCTGGCAGGACTTGCTCGACATCATGCGCAGAGAAAGCCCAGAAGTAATCTTTTTAGCTGAAGCTTTCACCGCTCCAGCCATGATGCATGCACTTGGTAAGGCAGGCTTTCACCAGTCTTACACATATTTCACCTGGCGCACCAGCAAGAGCGAGCTCACTGATTACGGCCGTGAAGTTGCCCAGCAAACCTCTGCATTCTTTCGTCCAAATTTTTGGGTTAATACTCCAGATATCAATCCTTTCCACTTACAAAGTGGAAATCCAGCGATGTTTGCCTTACGCGCAGTCCTGGCATCGACTCTCACGCCATCATGGGGAATGTATGCAGGATATGAAATATATGAGCACCGTCCTTTTAAGGAAGGTGGTGAAGAGTATCTAGATTCAGAAAAGTATGAGATCAAATTGCGTGATTGGGATGGGGCAGCTAAAAAGGGTCTGACTCTGGCACCATTTATCACCCAACTCAACTCAATTCGTAAAGCTAACCCAGCTCTTTTGCAGCTACGTAATTTGGTTTTTCACAACACTGAATCTGAAGCAATCATTGCTTACTCAAAGCGCGAAGGTAAGAATCTAATTGTAGTTGTTGTAAACCTTGATCCCTCCTTTTCTCAGGGCACAATCGTTCACTGGGATATGAAGGCATTAGGTCTTGAGGATACTTTTGCTGTTACAGATCTTCTTGATGGCAAGAGCTTTAACTGGTCTGAGCATCAATATGTTCAACTCGATCCCACACGCCCTATCGGCAAAGTTGCCCACATCTGCCGAGTGAAGCTTTAAAGTCATGGGAATTTTTTCTAGATTTTCTAAAAAAGAATCAACTCATATGATTCAACCTGCAACTTTTCTTAATCCACATTCAACTCTGGGTGAGCTAGATCTTTACCTTATCGCCGAAGGCCGCCATGAGCAGTTATGGAAAGCATTAGGAGCACATGTTCGCCGCGATGAAGCAAATGAGCTTCTCGGTACTGCTTTTTCAGTATGGGCGCCTAATGCACAAGCTGTTTCACTCATTGGTGATCATAATTTCTGGGATAAGAACACACACAAAATGGTTCGCATTGGCTCATCTGGCATTTGGGAGATCTTTGTGGCAGATATTGGTGTTGGGACTAGATATAAGTTTGCAATTTGTGGCATAGATGGTCGTTGGGTTGATCACGCCGATCCGATGTCACGAGCTACAGAAATTCCACCACTGACTGCATCAGTTGTTGAAGAGTCCACATATGTGTGGAGTGATTATGAGTGGATTACAAATCGCACACAGTTTCAATCATGGCGCTCCCCCGTTTGCGTCTATGAGGTGCACTTAGGGTCTTGGAAATTAGGTCTTTCATACCGGGAGCTTGCAATTGAATTAGTCGATTATGTTCGAGCACAAGGTTTTACTCATGTTGAATTCTTACCAGTCACAGAACACCCTTATGGTCCTTCATGGGGTTATCAAGTAACTTCCTTCTTTGCGCCGACTTCACGCTTTGGCTCACCTGATGATTTCAAATTCTTAGTTGATGCCCTTCATGCTGCCGGTATTGGCGTTATTTTGGATTGGGTTCCTGCGCACTTTCCAAAAGATGAATGGGCTTTGGCTAAATTCGATGGGACCGCTCTCTATGAACACTCTGATCCCCGTTTAGGAGAACACCCTGACTGGGGCACGCTCATCTTTAATTTTGGGCGAAATGAAGTCCGTAACTTTCTAGTTGCTAGTGCGCTCTATTGGCTCACTGAATACCACATTGATGGACTACGCGTTGATGCCGTTGCTTCCATGCTGTATTTGGATTACTCGCGTAAAGAAGGTCAATGGTTGCCGAATAAAAATGGTGGCCGTGAGAATCTAGAGGCTGTGCAACTGCTACAAGAAGCTACTTCCACAGCCTATAAAATCCACCCCGGCATCATGATGATCGCAGAGGAATCAACTGCATGGTCTGGCGTCACTCGTGAGACATCATCAGGAGGCCTTGGCTTTGGCTTTAAATGGAACATGGGTTGGATGCATGACACATTGCAATATTTGCAACATGATCCCATACATCGAATGTATCACCACAATGAAGTAACTTTCTCAATTCTCTATGCCTGGAGTGAGAACTTTATACTTCCGCTCTCTCATGATGAAGTTGTTCATGGCAAAGGCCAATTAGTCAATAAGTTTACTGGGGATCGCTGGCAAAAGACTGCAACGCTACGTGCTCTTTATGGATTCATGTGGGCACATCCCGGTAAGAAGCTATTGTTTATGGGAAGTGAATTTGCCCAAAATGATGAATGGAATGAAAGCGCTGGATTGCAATGGTATTTAACTGAGTATGGTGAACATCAAGGCGTGCAAAAATGTGTTGCTGAGATAAATGCACTTTATAAAAAGATTCCATCTCTGTGGGAAAAGGACACCTCCCCTGAAGGTTTCACGTGGTTAGTTGGAAATGATGGGGCAGCAAATGTTCTCGCATTTGCTCGCTGGGATGATCAAGGAACACCATTTGTTGCAGTTACAAACTTCTCTCCTATGCCACATGAGAACTACTCCTTACCTTTGCCAACCACTGGCACATGGATTGAAGTGCTCAATACAGATGATTTAGCTTATGGCGGTAGTGGTGTCACAAATGAACCAGTAGTTATCAAGGATGCAGCGCATATGACTACACAAGTGCGAATTCCACCTCTTGCAACAATTTGGTTTAAACGCTCTTAAGGGCTTTTGCGTATAAGGGAACTGTTAGTAAAAGAATTCCTGGGATTAAAAGTCCGATAGTAAGTGAAGTTGCTTGAGCAGTCCAAGCAACAATCCACTTCAAAATGAAAGCCAAGATGATGTTTGCGACCCCCACATGGCCAATAACCACGCTTGCGGGGTGCTTGGAACGGGCATTAGCGGCAGTCATAAAAGTTGGCCCAAGGAAAGAACTCCCAAGGCCGGCAAGAGAGAAACCCATGCAGATCACTAAAAAGGCACCATGTGGATTTGTTGCAAATACTGTCCTTGCAAGAAAAACACTCACAAGAAAACAAACACCGGCAAGAAGTGAGGCATAAACAGATAAACGCTCTAATGTGAATCGAGGCAAGAAATAGTGAACTGTGAAACGTCCAAAAATCATCCACATCGTGAAAAGGATGAATGGCAAAGTATTTAGACCACTCTTAATTCCAATCTCTTCCTTGGTATAAATAGTTGCCCAGTCACTCAAAGCAAACTCTAGAAATATGGCACTGATCAGACCTAGTGATATCAATCGGTCAAAAGAGAATCCTGCAAATAACTCCTTGAACTTATATTCAATATTAACATTTTGGTTGGCTTTGAGGAGCTCTGATGCTAGTGAGTTAATGACGATGGTTTGAATAAGAAATATTAATATGACTAAAACTGCCACATGAATCTGCAAAGATACTCGGTCAACTAAGAAACCTGATAGGAAAGCGGTGAGTAATGCTCCCGCACTCCAAAGACCGCTCATCTGTGTTATTACGAACTTTCCTGTGCGATCTTGGTAATTAAATCCTTGGGCATTAATGGCGATGTGGAAAGCAGATATCGCCGCACCAAAAGCAATGTTTGCAATAAAGAATATGAGAGATGAATCAATAGTAGTAAGGATTATCAGTGTTGCCATGAGGAAGAAGGAGGCTGCGTGTAGGACTCTCTTAACGCCAATCTTGTGAACTACGTGTCCCACAGTAAGCAGTGAAATCAGTGAGCCCAATGCGCCAGTGCTAATGAGCGATCCGAAGCCACCATTGGTCAGTTTGAGTGCTTCTTTAACCTCAGGGAAGCGGGGTACCCACGACATGATTCCAAGACCAAAAGTAAAGAAGAGAATTCGTAAGTAATTAAGCTCTTTTTTACCCGAGAGCACCTTCATCTTAGAAGAGAGCGTTCGCTAAGGCACTGCGGGCAGCAGTTAAGCGGGGATCTGTAGGATCAACTAATACAAAAAGTGAGAGTAAATGTTCTTTAGCTTTATTGCGCTCATCACCGACGCTGGCTTTGATTAAGTTTAACAGGCGCGTGAATGCAGCCTCAACACCCCCATTGACTATCTCCATATCTGCAGCTCGCAGCTGTAAGGACAAGTCGTTGGGATTATCTGTAGCTTCTTTGATCACTGCATCCAATACCAAGCCATTTGTTCGAATGAGCAGTTGAGTTTGAGCAAGGCCTAGCTTTGCAAAAGAGTCTGCTGGCTTTCTCGCTAGTAGTTTCTTGTATGCAACCTCTGCAGCCGCAAAGTCACCAGCTTCAAGTGCAGCAACTGCTTCTTCTTCCTCAGGCTCAATTACTTCTACTGGTGCATCACCCACACCTTGTTCAGCAGCTAACGTTAAGACTTTATCTAGTACTAAACGAATCTGCGCCTCTGGATAAGCCTGTTCGAACAAAGGAACAATCTGTTCATTAATGAGTGCAACGGCATAAGGAATCTTTTGTGTGTGCAGAGCTTGGGCGACTTGAGGCTGTGCATCAATATCAACTCGTCCCAAACTCCAAGCACCTTTATAACTAGTCTCTAGCAGACCCATCACATTCAACATCTCAACAGACTCAGCACTGCGAGCTGACCAGCAGAACAAAATGACTGGGCGTGTTTTTGACAGAGGTAAAAACTCAGACGTTAACTTTGCAGCAGTAACTTCAATCCCTGGAGTCGGTCCTGTTGGAGCGCTCTTGGGTTTTCCTAATGAGCTCAGATCAACAGCTTGTGCAAAATTAGGTGGGTTGCTCACGTTGTAATCCTACTGGGCGGTGAGGTCAACGCCAGAATCGCGCCGATAGGGCAAAATCACTTCAACATAATTATCGGCGGCGAACTCCAAGCCCACGTCTGTACCTCTCTGCTCACTCAAATACCAGCGATTTTCAAGGATTTCATGGAACATTTGAGCTCGCTCCACGCGACCTCTCAACTGCTCTGGAACTCGGTTAATAGTTGGTTCAAAGACTTCCTGGAACCACTCCTTTGCCATCTGCGTGACTGACATAGAAGTGTTTTCATGACGTGCGCGATAGCGATCAAAGGATGCAAGTAAACGTTTGGCTTGTAACTCCTCAGTTTCAATTCCCATCAACTCACGCAAACGTTGTGTGTGATAACCAGCTGCAACTAAGCGTGGCTGGAAAGAGAGTAGCTGTGTATCACCATCGAGTGTGATTGATACTTCTTCCACAGCAAAACCTAAATCGTGCAATTGGCGCATGGCGCGTTCAACTGCATGTCTATCTTTCGGATCAAGTAATTGGCGCTCTTTGAGTGCTGACCAAATTCTACGGTAACGACGAATAACAGCTTCGGCTGCGCGCACTGGATCCATGCCTGGATATAGAACACCAGATAAACGTAAATCCTCTAACTCAGCTGCAACGTTAAACATTGCAATATCTAAATCATGTTCTCTTTGACCATCACTTAAGGATTTTTGAAACTCACCCGTTTCGGCATCTACCAGGTAGGCTGCAAAGCCTTCGGCATCTCTGCGAAATAGAGTGTTCGAAAGTGAACAATCTCCCCACCAAAAACCTAATAGGTGTAGTCGAACAAGTAAGAGCGCAAGTGCATTTGCCATGGTATTAATATCATGTGCTGTTACTGAACCTGAGAGAAGGACTCGATAGGGCAAGGAATACGGCAAGAAGCGAGTAACCATGGCGCAAGGAAGCTCTTCTCCCGCGCCATCTGTTCTACCTTCAACAACAGCGATTTGTTCAACACATGGGGCGTGAAGGGAGGTGAGCTCGCGTAAGACTTTGTATTCACGATTAGCGAACTCTGAGACTGTTTCTTTAACGGCATAAACCGGTGCATCTGCATCAGTTGTGGCTCGAACTAAGCGGACGACGTGGCGTGATATTCCCCGTTTTTCAGCCAAAGCAGGGTCTTCTGGCCAACTCTCCAAGCTTTGGTGCCATGGCAGGCCCGTAACGGCAGCGATTTCATCGCCTAATCCTGTTATCCGAAGGGACATACGCCTCATTCTTCCCTAAAAATGTGACAAGAAGATGAACACCACGTCTCATACAAGTGAGATAACTATCTTTACAATGCATCTATGGCACTTAAAGAGCGAATTAAGAAGGTCACAAAACGAGCTGCTAAAGCCGCTCCACCGCCCTTAGATTATGGAATCGCTGGTGTTCCGATTAATAGATCTCACCCCTATTACTTCGGGTTCATTGCAACTCTGGGTGCTCTCACTGCGATAATTTTGATGCGCGCACTTGCCAGTGTCTCTCAGATATTTATATTGATTCTCATAGCTCTCTTCTTAGCCACAGGTCTCAACCCTGCAGTTGAAGCTTTGCGTCGACGTAATATGTCGCGTGCAACTGCAGTCACAATTATTTTCACCTCGGTCATTGCTTTCGTAGTTTTCTTTGCGCTAGTGGTAGTCCCTCCCGTAATTTCACAGGGAACGCAATTGATTAATAAAGCCCCAGCACTTTTGGCTGAACTTACTAATAATGCAACTATTAATAAACTCAATGATCAGTACGGGATTATTGACACGTTGCAGTCAAAACTCAAATCTGTGACATCCGATGGCACTCTGTTGATCTCAGCCTTTGGCGGAGTCATTGGTGTTGGTAAATCAGTGCTATCAGGGTTTTTCACATTTCTCACAATTCTTGTTTTAACTCTCTACTTCATCACTTCTCTGCCCCAGGCAGTTGAGTTAGGGCTCTCATTAGTTCCTGCAAGTCGTCGTGCACGCGTTGGTCATCTGACCAACGCCATCATCGCCCGAGTGGGTTCTTTTGTGGGCAGCCAAATAGTTATTGCCGCTATGGCCTCGGTCTTTGTTTTCATTCTCTCAGTAGTACTAGCTCTGCCTTCACCCATTGCTATTGCAATGATTGTCTTGGTGTGTGGATTGATTCCTTTGGTGGGACATTTCCTAGGTTGTGGAATTGTCACGATCATTGCACTTACACAATCAATTTTGATTGGAGTTATTGCTTTTGTTGCATACGTAGTCTATGTGCAAGTCGAAAACTATGTTGTCACTCCACGCATTATGAAAAGAACTTTGGCCGTTCCCGGAGCTGTAACAATCATCTCTGCCCTCATTGGTTCATCGCTACTGGGCCTTATTGGAGGATTGCTTGCGGTACCAGTTGCAGCTTCGATTATTTTAATCTTGGACGAGGTTGTCATACCTCGTGCTAACAACTCTTAATACTCAAGTGGAAGTACTCTGCTATCACCTGTAACAATGGTGTTAATTTCAGAAAGTACTCGGTGGACTGAAGGTTCGCCCAACCAAAGATGCTTAGCATCTTCTACTGGAATGATTCTTAACTTAGGCACGATAGCAAAGCGCTCTCTAGCCTCATCTGGTTTCAAATAATCGTCATACTCAGGCACTAGCGCAGTTATTGGTCGAGGATCGCTGTTCCAATACAAAAGCTCTCTATCAGTTGTTGTACGAAGCGGAGGGCTAAGCAGAATGAGTCCTTTATGGCGTGGATCTTTAGCGTGGCGCAAAGCCAGATCTGTTCCAAAAGACCAGCCCACAATCCAAAGATTTTCTAACTTTAAGAAATCGAAACAGTAGTTAATCATTGCTTGAACATCAAAGCCTTCGGCAACACCATTATCAAATACACCAGAACTTGTACCGGCCTCAGAAGTTGTTCCTCGTGTGTTAAAGCGAACAACGCTAATTCCTGCCATGGCTGGCAGGCGATTAGCTGCTTTCTTGTAAATATGACTATCCATCATCCCTCCTGCAGTTGGCAGTGGATGCAGAGTTAAAATTGCACCTCTGGATTGACCGTAGGGTGATGCGACTTCTGCGATTAAATCCACACCATCACTAGTCAGAACATGAAATGGTGTGCGACGAGCCGGCAAAACAGTGCTGGGTCTGATTATCTCGGCCATACTTCAAATCTTATCTTCACACCACTAGGCTTCCAACCATGGCTACTAAGCGCACTCCCTCATTTAATTCTCATAACCCTGCAACCGGTGAGGTAGCTGGAACATATCCAATTCTCGATACCAAACAAGTGAGGGAAATAGTTGGACATGCACGCCATGCTTCTATTCAGTGGCAAAAACTTGGTTTCTCTGGAAGAAAGAAAGTTTTACTTTCTTGGTCAACATTGATTATCAATCGCATCGATCACATAGCGGCATTAATTTCACTTGAAACAGGCAAACCAATAGGCGATGCCAAGTTGGAAGTCAGTATCGCTGTGGGCCACATCGGCTGGGCAGCGCGCCATGCAGAAGAGATTATGCGCACTTCTTATCGCGCTCCAGGCTTGCTTTTATCGAATATGTCAGCGACAGTGCAACGCTCTCCTCTTGGAGTTGTTGGCGTCATTGGTCCGTGGAACTACCCCTTGTTCACACCAGTTGGATCTATTGCTTATGCATTAGCTGCAGGAAACACCGTTGTCTTTAAGCCAAGTGAATACACGCCTGGTGTTGGAATGTGGCTAGAAGAAACTTTTAATGAAGTTGCACCTTTTGCTGATGTCTTAACAACTATTACCGGGCTGGGCGAAACTGGCGGTGCTCTGTGTTCAAGTGGCGTCGATAAAATCGCATTTACTGGATCAACTAGAACTGCAAAAATAGTTGCTGCCCAATGCGCAATATCAATGACCCCTGTTGTTTTGGAGTGCGGCGGAAAAGACCCAGTCATAGTTGCCGCAGATGCCAATCTGGAGCGTGCAGTAGATGCAACTATCTGGTCTGCAATGGCCAACGCTGGACAATCATGCATCGGTGCCGAGCGTGTGTATGTTGATGAAAGAGTGGCCGATAAGTTTGTAGAGCTTGCAGTTAAGCTAGCTAAAACAATTCATGCAGGTGCTCCAGGTGATGGAAACTATGGCCCTGCAACAATGCCTTCTCAAATCAAAGTTATTCAATCCCACATAAAGAGTGCAATTAAAGACGGTGGAAGATGTGCCTATGGTGGTCCAGAGTCTGTAAGGCCACCATTTGTTCAGCCAGTCATCTTGGTAGATGTTCCTGAGGATTCATCCGCAATGCGTGAAGAAACTTTTGGACCAACAATTATTATCAATCGAGTGAAGAGTATGCGCGAAGCTATTGATCACTCTAATGCATCTAGGTATGGATTAGGCGCAAATGTCTGGTCTAAGCGTCAGGGTAAGAAAGTCGCAGCAGAGTTAGCCTGTGGAATGGTTGCCATTAACTCAACATTTTCATTTGCAGCAGTTGCCTCTGTGCCATTTGGAGGAGTGAAAGATAGTGGTTATGGGCGTATTCATGGTCCTGAGGGTTTATTGGAATATACCTATGCTCGCACGGTAGTTCGCACTCGCTTTAATGTTCCCCTTAATCTTTTAAGTTTTAAGCGCACAATAAAGGAAGAGAAGTTAGTCATTACGCTGACTCGTTGGTTAAAGGGGCGCTTGGGTTAATAGCGCGGTGCGTTACGAGTTCGTTCAGTATTAGGTCGCCGCTTATCTTTCTTGGCCCAGCAAGGGTTATGCCAATGACGTCTACTTTCTTCATCATCTTCTAACCAAGCCACAGTGTGTGGGGTGGCCATGGGAATCATCTGATCGCAACCTGGGCAGCGATAAGGTTTTGTGGAACTAGATCCAGTTAATGTGCGAACTATATACATACCTTCATGATGTTCTTCAATTGTTTGATTTGAAGTAGAAATGTCACGATCATCGATCTTAGGCCGCTTGTTTTTAGGGTAATTTCTGCGCGGGCTCATAGTTGTATTTTCGCACATCCATGACGGTAGTAGTATCTGAATGTGAATGTAATCGAGGTCAAAGGTCTAAAGAAGAGCTACGGCCAGGTGCACGCAGTGCGTGGAGTTGACCTATCAATTCCAGCCGGTGAAATCTTTGCTTTGCTTGGACCCAATGGTGCGGGCAAAACCACTACCGTTGAAATACTAGAGGGCTTTAGAAGTCGTGATGCTGGCCAGATTTCCATCCTCGGATTTGATCCTCATTCTCAAGGCTACGCTGCACGACAATGGCGAGATCGCATCGGAATTGTTTTGCAATCTGCCGCAGATGCTGGCGATTTAACAGTTATTGAAACCGTGAGACACTTCAGCAGATATTACTCAAATCCACGCAAAGTCGATGAAGTCATGAGCGCAGTTGGGTTGGAAGAAAAATCAGGGGCACTTATTCGCAACCTCTCTGGTGGTCAACGCCGACGTTTAGATGTAGCTCTGGGAATTATTGGAAATCCTGAACTTCTCTTTCTCGATGAGCCAACAACAGGCTTTGATCCTGAAGCACGTAGGGCATTTTGGGGCCTGATTGAGAAAATGCGAGGGAATGGAACAACAATTCTGCTTACGACCCACTATTTAGATGAAGCTGAAGCCTTAGCCGATCGCGTGGCAGTCATTAACAATGGTTTGATCATTGAAACTGCTACACCTGCGCAATTAGGCGGCCGTGCTACTTCTCAAGCCGTGGTTTCTTGGCGTGATGGCAGCCAAGTAAAGAGTGAGGCAACAGATAACCCAACAGCAGTTGTCACTGACCTTAGCGTGCACTTTGATGGAGAGATTCCAGAGCTGACTGTTATAAGGCCCTCACTTGAAGATATCTATTTAAAAATGATTGGGGGCGCAGATGAATAAGATCCCAAGCGCCCTTAATATCGGTATTCGCCGGGGTGGACTTGAGATTAGGCAGTTTGCCCGCCAGCGTGAATCAGTTGTCTTTACGCTCTTATTTCCCGTTATTTTGTTAGCAATTTTTGGTTCTGTTTTTAAGGACACTATCGCACCAGGGGTTACTTTCTCCCAGTATTTTGTAGCAGGAATGATCGCTTCGGGACTTGTCAATACTGGTTTTCAAGCTCTAGCGATTACTATTCCTATGGAGCGCGATGTTGGCGGCTTAAAGCGCCTGCGTGGTACTCCGATGCCAGCCTCTAGTTATTTCATTGGTAAAGCGATCTTGATTGCTGTGAGCATGCTCATTCAAATCGCACTTCTCTTTGGATTTGGGCTTGTATTTTTTGGCGTTGAAATGCCCACAGAGTTGAGTAAGTGGCTGACCTTTACATGGTTAGTTCTGCTTGGCAGTGCCTGCTCAACAGCACTCGGTATCGCATTTTCAATTGTGCCTAAGAGTGGTCGTGGTGCTTCAGCTGTCGTCTCACCCATCGTCATCATTTTGCAGTTCTTTAGTGGTGTGTTCTTTGTATTTACTCAGCTGCCGACCTGGATGCAACAGCTAGCGGCAATATTTCCCCTCAAGTGGCTAACTCAAGGTATGCGCTCAGTATTTTTGCCCGATTCCTTTGCTGACCAAGAAGTAGCTAAGTCTTGGGAGACGGGAAGGACATTGCTCATCCTCGTTCTCTGGCTTGTGATTGGAGTCTTTTTCTCAATTCGCAAATTTAAGTGGGATCGTGATTAAGCGCCCATTAGGCATCGTCATCACGTTCATGCTGGCAATAACGATTGTGCCAACGCATGCAGCAACGACAAAAGCTACGGCCACGCCCACTGTGAAAGTGAGCGCTAAACCCACGGTCTCTCCACAAGCAAGCGCGAAATCTAGTGCAACTAAAAAAGCAATCGTGAAAAAGAAGCCTCGTAAGAAAGTAAGCCTTTCACCATCTCCACCAGCTAAATGGCCACCGAGCGGCTTTAAGGCAAGTGGTGATGTGTATGCAAAGATTCCAACGGCAATAGAGTTAGTTGGAACAGCATCAAATAGCAAGATTTTGACTGCGCAGTTAGCCCAAAAGATTGATGGTGTTGCAATCTGTGAGAAGTATTCATGTGGAGCTGTGCAAGTAGCCTCACTCAATGGTTGCATGTGGTGGGAAGTCAATGCCAAGTTAGTTGGAGAGACTTCTAGCACTGATAAGACTATAAAGACTTTTGGCAGTATTCGTACACTTGCAGGCAAAACTATGAGCAAACAGATTACGACTATCTTGCTCGTCAGCCAAGAACCACGTGAATTACGTCATGTAGTGACGAATATTTCAGCAATCTGTCGCAATAATCCAACAGATGAAAAGATTCCTAGTACTACGTATAAAACTAATTCAAACTAGCGATTAGCACCCGGAACCCAGAGTTGGTCCCCAATTTCCTTGTTTGCAAAACGTGCCAAAACAAAGAGTAGATCAGAGCAACGATTTAAATATTTGGCAGTCAATGGATTCACGCCACCACCAAATGCATGAATAGCAGCCCAAGTGCGTCGCTCTGCGCGGCGAACCACCGTTCGTGCAACATGAAGATGTGCAGCTGCAGGAGTTCCTGAAGGAAGAACAAAAGAGCGTAAAGAATCAAGTTCAGAATTAAATGTATCAATCTGATTTTCTAAATAGACAATTTGAGATTCAAGAACGCGTAGAGGTTCAAATGCAGGTGCATCGACAACTGGAGTGCACAGATCTGCTCCCACATCAAAGAGATCATTTTGGATGCGCACGAGCAATGCACGAACCTCATCCGATAGTTCATCAGTTGCTAGAACTACTCCGATTGAAGAGTTGGCCTCATCAACTGTTGCATAGGCTTCAAGACGTGGATCGTTTTTAGATGTGCGACTCATGTCCCCCAATGAGGTTGTGCCATCATCGCCTGTCTTGGTGTAAATGCGCGTTAAATTAACCATGCCCGTAGCCTATAAGTAGACTGCGGCTATGGCATCTCACGACCGTTTCCGGGTAATTGGCGGTAGCTCTCTGCGTGGTGAGGTCACAATCTCTGGGGCTAAGAACTCAGTTCTAAAACTTATGGCTGCCTCATTGCTAGCTACTGGCAAAACCACCATCACTAATGTGCCAGAAATCGCTGATGTGGACATCATGGCCGATCTTTTGACTCGCCTGGGCTGCGCCGTTGTTCAAGGACCATCGCACGTAAGTATTGATGTTCCACAAAACCCAGGACATCGCGCTGATTATGATTTGGTTCGGAAAATGCGTGCATCAATTAATGTGCTTGGCCCATTAGTTGCCCGTGTTGGCCAAGCAGAAGTTGCGCTGCCCGGCGGAGATGCAATTGGATCTCGCGGTTTAGATTTTCATATTAAAGGTCTTGAAGCTCTAGGGGCCACGGCCCATATTGAACATGGTTATGTTGTTGCAACAGCACCTCATGGATTAACTGGTGCTGTAATAGATTTAGATTTCCCAAGCGTTGGTGCCACAGAAAATATTATGACGGCAGCTGTTTTAGCTAAAGGTGTCACAACTATTGAAAACGCTGCCCGAGAACCAGATTTGGTAGATCTCGGTGAGTTCTTACTTTCAATGGGTGCAAATATTCAAGGTTTAGGTTCCCCAACAATCACCATCACTGGTGTTAGCCAGTTGAAACCAACCACACATGCAACCGTCCCAGATCGCATCATCACTGGGACTTGGGCTTTTGCTGCTGCCATGACACGTGGTGATATCACCATTCACGGAGCACGAGCCGAACATCTTGAATTGCCACTAGAAAAATTGGCATCTGCTGGTGCCATTGTTACGACAACGGCAGATGGAATTCGCGTGCGCATGGATGTTCGTCCTCAAGCAATTGACGTTGCAACACTTCCCTACCCTGGATTTCCAACAGACTTATTACCTATGGTCATTGCCCTTAACTCCATTGCAGATGGCCACTCATTAGTGACTGAAAACGTCTTTGAATCACGGTTTATGTTTGTCAATGAGCTCAGCCGCCTCGGCGCGCAGATAGCAGTGGATGGCCATCACGCCTCCATTGAAGGTGTTCCAGAGCTTTCAGGTGCTCCAGTTGAAGCTCATGACATACGTGCAGGTGCTGGCTTAATTCTTGCTGCCCTGGTCAGTGAAGGTGAATCAACTATTGATCAGGCTTTCCACGTTGATCGCGGATATCCAAATTTTGCCGAGCAGCTGCAGAGCTTAGGTGCGAAAGTTACTCGCGAATAATGGCTATTCCAGATCGCAACTTAGCCCTCGAACTCATTCGAGTAACAGAGACTGCTGCCCTTGCCGCAGCTCCTTGGGTTGGCCGTGGTCAAAAAGATTTAGCGGATAAGGCTGCAGTTGAGGCGATGCGAAAGATGATCAACACAGTGGATATGGCTGGAGTTGTTGTCATTGGTGAAGGTGAAAAAGATAACGCGCCGATGTTGCACAACGGTGAAAGCGTTGGTAATCAAGAAGGACCAGCGTGTGATGTGGCTGTGGACCCTATAGATGGAACTTCACTGACAGCAAATGGCATGAATGGTGCGATTTCTGTAATCGCCTTAGCACCACGTGGTGCTATGTATGACCCTAAGACTTCCTTCTACATGAATAAAATTGCGACTGGCCCACAAGCTGCTCATGTAATTGATATTACTGCAACAACTGCTCACAACATTGCCGCGGTTGCCAAAGCAAAGAATTTAGCGATCAGTGATGTCACTGTTGTTGTGCTGAATCGTCCACGTCACGAAGTACTCATTAAAGAGATTCGTGAATGTGGTGCAAGAATTCGCTTAATTCAAGATGGTGACGTTGCAGCAGCTATTGAGACCGCGCGTCCCAACACTGGAATTGATCTGCTCATGGGCATTGGTGGAACTCCAGAAGGAGTAATCACGGCTGCTGCAATGATCTGCTTGGGTGGTGCAATCCAAGGACAACTTTATATTGATGGAAAGAGCTCTGGGCCAATTCTTGTGACACGTGATTTAGTCAATTCTGACGATGTTTTTCTGGCTGCAACAGGCATTACCGATGGGGAGTTAATCAAAGGAGTTCGTTACACCAGCTATGGCGCTATTAGCCAATCAATTGTTATGAGAGGAAAATCTAAGACAGTTCGCGTTATCGAAACCGAGCACCACCTTAAATAAATTACTTATTAACCGTCTCTGTAAGAATAGAAACTCGGTTATTAGCAACAGATAGGAAACCACCACTTACTGTGAACTGTGTGGTGGTCCCATCTATTCCTTTAATGCTCACTGCACCATCGACAAGTACTCCAAAAAGCGGCGCGTGATCGGTCAATATACCCAGATCACCTTCGACAGTTCTGGCAGTAACAAATGATGCTTCGCCAGACCAGACACGCTCTGATGGAGATACAAGTTCGACTTTAAGTGTCATCGTTTAATTACTTTCCAACGCTAGCTGCAAGTTCGGCAGCCTTGCGCTCTACGTCATCTAGACCACCGCACATGAAGAATGCCTGTTCTGGAATATGGTCATACTTTCCATCTGCAAGTGCTTCAAAAGCTGCGATTGTGTCGACTAGTGGCACAAATGATCCATCTAGGCCTGTGAAGACCTTTGCTACGAAAGTGTTCTGTGACAAGAAGCGCTGGATGCGACGTGCACGTCCAACCAAAATACGATCTTCTTCTGAAAGTTCATCGATACCCAAGATAGCGATGATGTCTTGGAGATCCTTATATCGCTGCAAGATCTGCTTAATTCGGTTTGCAACACGGAAATGGTGCTCACCGATATAGCGTGGATCCAAGATGCGTGATGTTGAGTCAAGTGGATCCACCGCTGGGTAGATACCAAGCTCTGAAATCGGACGAGACAACACTGTTGTTGCATCTAAGTGGGCGAAAGTAGTGTGTGGAGCTGGGTCAGTAATGTCATCTGCAGGAACATAAATGGCCTGCATAGATGTAATGGAGTGACCACGTGTTGAAGTAATGCGCTCCTGCAATTGACCCATTTCATCGGCCAAGGTTGGCTGGTATCCCACAGCAGATGGCATACGACCAAGAAGTGTTGATACTTCAGAACCTGCTTGTGTAAAGCGGAAGATGTTGTCGATAAATAGAAGCACGTCCTGCTTTTGAACATCGCGGAAATATTCAGCCATCGTTAGTGCTGAAAGTGCAACACGAAGACGCGTTCCAGGTGGTTCATCCATCTGACCGAACACTAACGCGGTCTTGTTAATAACACCGGTCTCAGTCATTTCAAGGAACAAGTCGTTACCTTCACGAGTACGCTCACCCACACCGGCAAATACCGATACACCACCGAAGTTTTCAGCTACGCGATAAATCATTTCCTGAATTAAAACTGTCTTTCCTACACCTGCACCACCGAATAGACCAATCTTTCCACCCTTTACATATGGTGTGAGAAGATCGATAACTTTAATTCCGGTTTCAAACATCTCAGTCTTTGATTCCAACTGATCAAATGCTGGTGCATTACGGTGGATTGGCCAACGCTCTTTAATGTCGAGTGAGGAGGTTGGAACATCCATTGACTCACCCAGTGTGTTAAACACATGGCCCTTGGTGACATCGCCAACAGGTACTGAGATCGCTGAACCTGTGTCGCTCACCTCTGTTCCTCGGATCATTCCATCTGTTGGTTGCATAGAGATCGCGCGCACGAGGTTGTCACCAATGTGCTGGGCAACTTCCATCGTCAAGGTACGCGTTGTACCCGACATGGTTACCTCTACGTGTAGCGCGTTGAAAATCGCTGGCATTGAATCGGCGGGGAATTCAATATCCACGACCGGTCCAATAACGCGAGCTACGCGACCTTTACCTGTTGATGCCGACATCATTCACTCCCTGCACTAGCTGAGGCCAACGCGTCTGCGCCGCCAACAATTTCACTGATCTCTTGGGTAATTTCAGCCTGACGGGCTGCGTTCGCAAGTCGTGTGAGCGACTTGATTAACTCATCAGCGTTGTCAGTCGCTGACTTCATTGCACGACGGCGCGCAGCATGCTCGGAAGCAGCTGATTGCAACATCGCGTTAAATACTCGAGCCTCAATGTAACGAGGTAGAAGTGCATCGAGCACAACTGCCGCATTAGGTTCGAATTCATACATAGGGAGCAAACCAGTTGGTACTGGTGCATCGCTCTCAACAACTTCTAGAGGCAGCATGCGCTTTGCCATAGCATTTTGTGTAAGCATTGATTTGAACTCAGTAAAGACAATGTGAATCTCATCCACACCACCCACTTCCACTTGAGCATCTGCGATGAATGCCTTCATCAAAGAATCAGCAACTTCCTTAGCGTGCTCATATGTTGGATTATCTGAAAAACCTGTCCATGAGCCTGCAATGTCGCGGTTACGGAAGCGGTAGTAGTTCACTGCTTTGCGTCCAACCAAATAAGACTTCACTTCCAAACCACGTTCTTTCAAAAGGGCCCCCAACTGCTCCCCTTCTTTAATTGCATTATTTGAATAAGCACCAGCCATACCGCGGTCAGCAGAAATAATCAGAACTGCAGCGCGGATTGGACGTTCAGATTCAGTCGTTAATGGGTGATTAGTGGAAGAGTAAGTGGCAACTGCAGATACTGCACGGGTCAACTCATTTGCATAAGGAGTAGACGCAGTAACTCGTTGTTGCGCCTTAACGATACGAGAAGCAGAGATTAACTCCATAGCTTTCGTAATCTTTTTAGTCGCTTTAACCGATCGCATGCGTCTGCGATAAATGCGGAGTTGGGCACCCATGAGTTACTTCTTCACCGCCGGAGGAACGTGCTTAGTAATCTGCTCAACGCCTTCACCATCAAGGGCATCGGCTGCAGCTTCATTAACTGCTTGTGCTGCAGTTGTCTTGAAGATCTTTTTGAAGTCATCGACTGCAGATTGCATCTTGGCGATGGTGTCATCTTCAAGCAGCTTAGTCTCTGCGATAACAGTAAAGATCTCCTTGCGTTCGCGGCCAATGAAATCAAGTAGTTCTGCTTCAAAGCGGCGAATATCTACAACTGGAACTGAATCAAGTGCACCTGATGTTCCTGCCCAGATTGAAACAATCTGATTCTCAAGTGAATATGGTGAGTACTGACCCTGCTTGAGCAGTTCAACCATGCGTGCACCGCGCTCTAGTTGTGCCTTTGATGCAGCATCTAGATCTGAACCAAATGCAGCGAAAGCTTCCAGCTCACGGAACTGTGCAAGGTCAAGGCGCAAACGACCAGCGATCTTCTTCATCGCCTTAGTCTGTGCTGAACCACCCACGCGAGAAACTGAGATACCAACGTTAATCGCTGGGCGAACGCCAGCGTTAAAGAGATCTGTTTCAAGGAAGCATTGTCCGTCAGTAATAGAAATTACGTTTGTAGGAATGAAAGCAGATACGTCATTTCCCTTTGTTTCAATAATTGGTAGACCAGTCATTGAACCGCCACCGAGTTCATCGGAAAGCTTTGCACAACGCTCGAGAAGACGTGAGTGCAAGTAGAAAACATCGCCTGGGTAGGCTTCGCGGCCTGGTGGACGACGTAGCAACAAGGAGACCGAACGATATGCCTCTGCCTGCTTTGATAGATCATCAAAAACGATAAGTACGTGCTCACCGTTATACATCCAGTGCTGACCAATTGCAGAACCTGTGTAAGGAGCTAAGTACTTGAAACCTGCTGGATCTGATGCAGGAGATGCAACGATTGTTGTGTATTCCATCGCGCCAGCTTCTTCAAGAGCTCCCTTAACAGCTGCAATTGTTGAGCCCTTTTGTCCAATCGCAACATAAATACATTTAACTTGCTTCTTCTTATCACCAGATTTCCAGTTTTCTTTCTGGTTAATAATTGTGTCAACTGCAACTGCAGTCTTACCTGTCTGGCGATCGCCAATAATCAACTGGCGCTGTCCGCGGCCGATAGCTGTCATTGCATCGATTGCCTTAATTCCTGTTGCAAGTGGTTCCTTCACTGGTTGGCGCTGAACTACAGAGGGAGCCTGAAGTTCTAGAGCGCGGCGAGCATCAGGTTTGATTTCACCTTTGCCATCAATGGGGCGACCAAGTGGATCAACGACGCGGCCAAGAAAGCCATCACCAACTGGAACAGAGAGAATTTCACCAGTACGACGTACTGATGTTCCTTCTTCAATTCCTTCGTATCCACCCAAAATAACAACACCGATTTCACGCACGTCGAGGTTGAGTGCAAGACCGAGTGTTCCGTTTTCAAACTGCAATAGCTCATTGGCCATAGTTGAAGGCAGACCCTCAACACGTGCGATGCCATCGCCTGCTTGGCTAACAGTTCCCACTTCGTCACGAGCTGCAACGCCTGGATCATAGGACTTAACGAAATTCGCTAAGGCGGCCTGAACTTCTGCCGGATTGATCTTTAGGTCTGCCATTTTCTTTCTCCCTTTATTTGCTTCCGACTAGTGCGCGTGCGGCCCCAGCCAAACGATTTGAAACGCTTCCATCTACTAACTCATCTGCAAAGCGAACCGAAACTCCACCCAGTACATGTGCATCGATTTCTATGTTCACACGAACCGGTTGTCCTACTTGCTTATTTAACGCCGCCGATAAACGCTCTACCTGAGCGTTGCTTATGGGTGATGCAACTCGAACAAGTGCGATTACGCGATTTCGACGTGCTGCAAGTGAATGTGCATAGTCAGCAAATGCCGATTCCACGCTACGTCCACGCCAAGAGTTAACAAGCTCTGACACTAACTTCACTGTTGAACTAGATGCGCCCTTGAGAATCTGACTAACCAATACTGCTTTAGCCTCTTTCGCATCTGAGTTCAGCGCTCTGCGTAGCTCGGGTGAGCCAGCAATAGCACGTGAAGCCGTAAAAATCTCATCTTCTACACGGTCTAGCTCACCGGCGATATTGGCAGCTGATGCTTCTGCCTCAATTGCTAGTTGTTCTATAACCTGCACAAGATCTTTTGCCCCTGACCAACGCATCGCTGAAATCTCTTTCAGGATTGCGATCCCAGCAGAACCAACTTTGCTACCAAAGAGTTCGCTAATAAATACGTTCTTTGATGACGCATCGCGTGATGTGTCAGTTAATGCCCGACGTACTGCGATGTTTTTATCGAGTACATCGGCAACAAAGAAAAGCTCAGCACTCAAGGCAGATGCAGTATGTACATCAACGCCTTTAACGGCAGCATCAAGTGATGTGCGCGCAGTCACAAGTGACTGACGACTACTGCCTCCAAGGTGAGCTCTCACTATTTACTTACTCTTTTCTAGATCTTCTAAGAAACGATCAACAACACGAGATTGACGTGCTTGATCATCTAGGGCTTCTCCAACAATCTTTGAAGCAAGTTCAACAGCCAAAGTTCCTACTTCGTTGCGAAGTGAAGCAATTGCCTGTTGACGTTCTGCTTCAATTGATGCGTGAGCAGTTGCTGTGATGCGCGCTGCTTCATCTTGTGCTTTGGCACGAAGATCTTCAATGATGGCTACTCCTTGAATGCGTGCTTCTTCACGCAAGGACTGCGCTTCTTCACGCGCCTTTGATAGCTGTTCGTTGTACTGAACAAGTGCGCGCTGTGCTTCTAGCTGCGCCTTCTCAGCTCGTTCCATACCACCTTGAATTGCATTGGTGCGATCTGTGTATGCCTTTTCAAACATTGGCACCACAAATTTACGCAGCGTCAGAAATAGAAGAGAAAACGCGACTGCACCCACTATTAATTCAGCAGTGTGTGGAATCAGCGGATTGATCTTCTCTTGCGCAGCTAAGTTAACAAATTGCATCAGTTGTCCTTTTAGTTAAATTCTTCTATTAGAGAACGAATGCGAGAACGAGACCGAAGAGTGCGAGAGCTTCAGCAAGGGCGAATCCGAGGAACGCGATTGGCTGTAGGACGCTACGTGCTTCTGGCTGACGTGCAACGCCGTTGATGTATGCGGCGAAGATAAGTCCGGTTGCGATTCCGGGACCGATTGCTGCGAGGCCAAAACCAACGAGGTTGAGTGTGCCTTCCATTTATTTCTCCTTATTT
>JAGWYO010000046.1 GCA_018969355.1 Actinomycetales bacterium | reverse complement strand
TTCTTAGCTGCTGCCTTCTTACGGCGCTTCTTTGGAGCAGCCTTCTTAGCTGCTGCCTTCTTACGGCGCTTCTTTGGAGCAGCCTTCTTAGCTGCTGCCTTCTTACGGCGCTTCTTTGGAGCAGCCTTCTTAGCTGCTGCCTTCTTACGGCGCTTCTTTGGAGCAGCTGCTGCTGCCTTCTTACGGCGCTTCTTTGGAGCTGCTGGAGCAGCTGCCTTCTTACGGCGCTTCTTTGGTGCTGCTTTCTTTGCTGCGGCCACGTACTTCTCCTATCGGAATGGTTCGGATCCGTCACCCAAACCTTTTCGTGGATAAGCGTGACATCATTTAGGTAAAAATGCCAACATTTTGTGAGATTTATTGAGGTGCGTGTCGCAGATTCTTTTTAATTATATTTTATGTATTCACGGAAAATATCACTTCATAATTTATTTGAGATAGCAAAAAATCGAAAAAATATTAAAAATCCGCTCCTTCTCCCACAATTGCGATTTCTACTCCCCTAATAGGGGTTTTGAGCGTGATTTTTCACTCTCAGCGGCCTTTTCGAGGGCAAATTTATCGGTTTTGATGTCAAATTTTCGCAAAATTGGAAAAAAACCGGCCAGTAGAGCAACTGAAATGATGCAGATAATTCCGCCAGATGTGACAGAAAATGGTAAAGAAAACGCAGCCGCCATGCCAGCAGCGCGCATTTGTCCGGCCAGCGGACCCAGCGAATAGGACAACAATTCGATTCCAGCAAGGCGACCTCGCAAATTATCGGGAATTGTTTGATTCCACATCGCCGATCTAAAGAGCGCACTGATCATGTCAGATGCTCCAGCCAATGTTAGAAAAAGCAGTACCAGGGCTAGGTAATGTGTGACACCGGCCAGAGCAATAGCTGCGCCCCACCCAATCGCTGCCCACATAATTGCTCTGCCATAGAAACGAACATTTTTCGTCCACCCACTTGTGAGAACAACGGCAACTGATCCAACGGTGCCGGCGGCATAGAGCAAACCAAGTGCCCATGGAGCCCCCAACTGATCTGCCCAAAAAGGAATCAGAGCGGTGGGCATTGCAAAAAACATCGCAGCAAGATCAATCAAATAAGTTCCCAACAAATCCTTGCGGGCAAAGGAGTATCTGATGCCATCCATAAGTGCTGCCAGAGATGGCTTTTCAGCCTCTTTGGAGGGTGGAATATTGCTCATCATGGCCAACACAATCAGTGAGATAACAAAGGTTGCAATATCTGCGGCATATCCCACGGCCACTGAATATGTTGAGATTAAAACGCCACCAATTGCCGGACCAACAATGACGCCCACCTGCCATCGAAGACTCATCAATGCCGAGGCCGCTGCCATATCGTCATGATCGACAAGTCGAGGCAGCGCAGCTGTCATCGCCGGTTGTCGCAGACCACTGACAGCTGCAAATAATCCAGAGACTATATAGATCAGACTCAAACTGGGGGAGGAACGCAAGGAGTTGATGAGAAGAATGCCGGTGAAAAACAGGGATAGGAATTCAGTCATCCAGATGAGTTTCTTGCGATCGAGAGCATCGGCCAAGACCCCGCCATAGAGGCCAAAAATAACGAGCGGAACAATCTCGATAACTCCGCTTATGGCTACTGCCACATACGAGTTCGTGAGCTCTTTGATCTGAAAGGGAACGGCGACATAGGTAATCATCGAGCCGAAATAAGAGATGAGCCCAGCGCTCCAGAGATAGCCAAAGTCGGCTGATTTGCGCAGGGGAGATAGGTCTATAGCGTATTTAGCCACAAGGATGAGATTAGTTGAAACTGTGTTCTGGCGCTGGAAATTGAGATGCTTTTACTTCTGCAGCAAATTCACCAGCTGCTGCCACCATCTCAGATCGCATATTTCTATAGGCCTTTGCCAACTTCGGTGGATTTTTAGTAATGCCCATCATGTCTGTCCACACCAATACTTGAGCATCGCAATGAACCCCAGCCCCAATTCCAATCGTTGGAATTGTTAAGGCAGCTGTAATTCTCGCGGCTAATTCGGCCGGGACTAACTCTAAGACAATGGCAAAAGCGCCAGCTTTTTCAAGGGCCAGTGCTGCTTGCAGTATTGCATCACCATCGGTGCGACCTTGGACTTTATAACCACTTAACACATGCACAGCTTGGGGAGTCAAACCAACATGGCCCATCACTGGAATTCCAGAGGCCACTAGTTTTTCAACTGTTGCACAATGTGGGCCTTCAATTTTCACACCCATCGCCCCGGCCTCTTTGAAAAATCGTATTGAAGTTTCAAGTGCTTGTTGCGGTGAGGATTCATAGGATCCAAAGGGCAGATCGGCTAGAACGAGAGCGCGCTTGGAGGCTCTCACAACTGCGCGGGTCAATGGAATGAGCTCATCGACTGTTACAGGGATTGTGTTGGCCTCACCAAGAAAATTGTTTCCAGCGCTATCGCCAACAAGTAAGACTGGTATGCCGGCTTCATCAAATATCTCAGCCGTCATCTGCTCATAAGAGGTGAGCATCGCCCATTTTTCACCGCGGCTCTTAGCCGCTTGCAGATCGGCGATTGTTACGCGTCGATGCAGCGCGCCACCATAAAGGCTTTCCATTGACTGTCCTCTCCTCGAGGCTGCGATAGGCAGTCCCCGGGTTCAGGTATAAGGGTACCCCCGTTACACTTGAAAAATGAAGTTGCGCGTGGCGCTAGCCCAAATCAACCCAACGGTTGGTGACCTTGCGGGCAATGCGCAGCTCATTGCGCAATCAGTAAAAACGGCCCAAGCACAGGCCGCCAATCTGATCGTCTTTCCAGAGATGATTGTGACTGGATATCCCGTTGAGGATTTAGCGCTTCGTCCATCTTTTCAAGCAGCCAGCATCGCAGCCGTTGAAAAAATAGCGTCCCAGATTTCTGGTGACATCGTGGCCGTTGTGGGTTATTTAGACCATGGTCCCACAAACTGCGTCGCAGTTATCCATGATGGAAAAATTAAGGCCAGATATGTCAAGCGCCACCTGCCCAATTACGGTGTCTTTGATGAGTTTAGAAACTTTGTAGCTGGAGATGATTCCCTCGTCGTTCGAATTCATGGCGTTGATGTTGCCGTTGCCATCTGTGAGGATATTTGGCATTCACTGGATTCGATTAGCGCAAGAACTCCAGGATTATTAGTCGTTCCCAATGGCTCTCCCTTTGAGAGAAATAAGGATGATGTTCGACTAGCTCTTGTGCAAAAGCGGGCCAAGGAGATTGGCGCACCTCTTGCATATGTCAACATGACAGGTGGCCAGGATGATTTGGTCTTTGATGGCGACACGATTGTTGTTGGCAAAGATGCAAGCCTGCTTGCAAGAACTGCTCAGTTTGATGATGAGCTCATTGTTATAGATATTGATTGCATCGAAGGATCCTCAAAGCCAGATGTTGTTATCTCACAAGAGCCTGCGGTGCATGCAGATTCACTCAAATCTTCAATTGCAACGCCTCTTTCAGATGAGGCAGAAATGTGGGCGGGCCTTGTTATGGGGCTTGGCGATTACGTTGGCAAGAATGGATTTAAATCTGTAATCCTTGGTTTATCTGGTGGCATTGATTCAGCCTTAGTTGCTGCCATTGCAATTGATGCATTAGGGGCACAGTGCGTCAACGGTGTTGCCATGCCAAGTAAGTATTCCTCTAGCCACTCTGTTGAAGATGCGCAGGCGCTGGCAGATGCCACAGGTATTCACTTCAGGATCACTCCTATAGCCCCCATGGTTGATGCCTATATGGGAAATATGGTGCTCAAAGGTTTGGCTGAGGAGAATCTGCAGGCCAGAGTTCGCGGAACCACATTGATGGGCATTTCAAATCAAGAAGGACATCTAGTTTTAGCAACTGGAAATAAGAGCGAACTAGCTGTTGGTTACTCAACTCTCTATGGCGATGCCGTTGGTGGATTTGCTCCCATAAAAGATATTTACAAAACAGATGTGTGGGCGCTGGCAACATGGCGCAATGCTCAGGCAGTTGCTGCAGGACAAACTCCTCCTATTCCAGAGCGCTCAATTACTAAAGAGCCAAGTGCAGAACTTCGCCCAGACCAAAAGGATTCAGATTCATTGCCGGGCTATGCACTTTTAGATCAAGTCCTTCGAGCCTATGTTGATGAAGACCATGGATATGAGGCCTTACTTGCAGATGGCTTTGATCCTGAATTAGTGCGCCGTGTTATTTCATTGGTGGATAAGGCTGAATTCAAGCGCCGCCAATATCCACCTGGCACCAAAGTCTCAGGCCGGGCCTTTGGTAAAGATCGTCGTTTGCCAATGACTTCACGCTGGAATGAGAAGTAGTTTTTGCGACAACTTGCTTAATGCAAACGATTGGCAACTCGCACTATTAATCATTCTCAGTAGAATTAACCTATGAAATCAATCATCAACTGGTTATTCACGCGAAATCGCGTGGTTGATTTCTGCCTCTCTACATCCTGCAGCTGCTGATTTTCTAGCCCGCTTTGCCTGCAGTTTTTACCATCTATTTCAATTCATCTAGGGAGAATTATGAAGATTTATAACAGCATCACAGAGATTTTTGGAAATACACCATTACTGCGCATCAACAAAATCACAGATGGTGCGGCAGGAAATGTTTATGCCAAGCTGGAGTTCTATAACCCAACATCATCTGTTAAAGATCGCCTCGGTGTTGCAATGATCGATGCAGCCGAAGCAAGTGGTGAGCTAAAGCCTGGCGGAACAATTGTTGAGGCAACATCTGGAAACACAGGAATTGCAGT
>JAGWYO010000045.1 GCA_018969355.1 Actinomycetales bacterium | reverse complement strand
CGCGGGAGAAATTGATCTCTCCATCGCTTCTATATTGGCACTGAGCAGCGCGATGTTGGGCTGGTCATATGCTCAAGGAGCACCGATCTGGGTCTCAATTTTGATTGCGATGGCGGTTGGAACGACCTGTGGTTTTGTGAATGGATTCCTTGTTACCAAATTAGGTCTTGGATCTCTCGCAGTAACTATTGGTGCACTTGCGCTCTATCGCGGTATAGCTAATGGAATCCTGGGTACAAACACCATTAATGAGTTCCCAGATTTCTGGACCAGCTTTGGCTTTGATACTTTTGGAAAAACTTTTATTCCCCAAACTCTTCCAGTCATTATTCTCTTTGGACTCTTCTTTGGACTCCTTCTTCACAACACGCCATTTGGCCGCAGAACTCTTGCCATCGGACAGAATCCGATGGCAGCTCGGTTTGCCGGCGTCAATGTTGTTAGACATAAGATCATTATCTTTACCTTCACAGGTTTTATGTCTGGTGTTGCTGGAGTTATCTACACCTTTAGATTTTCAACTGCCCAAGCAGATAATGGAGTTGGACTCGAACTTCTCGTTATCTCTGCCTGCTTACTTGGCGGCGTCTCAATCTTTGGTGGCGTTGGAACCATGTGGGGTGTTGTTGCTGGTGTATTGCTAGCAAGCTCAGTTGAATCATGGCTCACATTGCGCGAGATCAATGCTCAGGTGCGAACCATTGTGACGGGCGTGCTCTTGCTCATCTCTGTTGCTGCACCCGTACTTGTAGATAAATACAAGCGGGCACGGGCTACCGCAGAGAACAAGAGTTAACTTTCATACACACCTGTATGAATTGAACAATTCAAGGGTTTAACCCTGTTCTCTTTTACTTGCTCATTTTCTAGTTCACCAAATTGTTATAAAAGATACCTAGAACTTTGAAACCTCGCACCTTAAGGTTTTGTCACGGGCTCAGACAGTCTCTGTACTGAACCAGGCGCGGAGTGAAATTAATTTTAATTTCACAATGTTTTCAACGAAAGGAAACACCTTGAAGAAACTACTAGCAGCAATTGCAACAGCTGCTCTTGTTACAACAACACTTGTAACCGGAACAGTTGCACCAGCTTCTGCAGCAACAAAGCTAAAGATCGCACACATTCCTAAACTCGGCACCATTGGATATTTCCAAGCTGCTGACAAGGGCGTACAGCGTGCATGTAAGGAAATTGGCGCAACTTGTGCATACAAGGGCCCAACTGAAATTACTGCAGCAGCACAAGTAAAAGAAATTAACGCAGCTGTACAGTCTGGTTACAACGTAATCATTCTCGCTGCAAACGATAAGGATGCTCTCGTACCTGCACTTAAGGCAGCACAGAAGAAGGGTGTAACAGTAGTTACATACGACTCTGACGTTGCACAGCCAGGACGTTCAGTATTTATCAACCAGGCATCATCACAAGGTATTGGCCAAGCACTTGCTGCTTCAGCTAACAACCTTGCAGGTGGAGCTGGTGAAATCGCAATCCTTTCAACAACTCCAGATGCAACAAACCAGAACGTATGGATCGATTTCATGAACAAGGAAATCGCTGCTAAGTATCCAAAGCTCAAGGTTGTAGCAACTGCTTATGGTCTTGATAAGCCAGAAGAGTCAACAACTGAGACACAGGGTCTTATCCAGAAGTATCCAAACCTCAAGGTAATCGTTGCTCCTACATCAGTAGGTATCGTTGCAGCTGCTAAGTACGTCAGCGGATCTGCATCAAAGGGCAAGGTATTCGTAACCGGTCTTGGACTTCCAAACGATATGAAGACCTACATCAAGGACGGTTCTGGAGCTCAGGCATCACTTTGGGATGTTGAGAACTTTGGTTATGTTGCAGTTCAGGTTGCTAACTCAATTATCAACCAGAAGGCATCAGTCAAGGTTGGAGCAGTTGTTAAGTCAGGTAAGGGAGACAAGGGTCTTAAGTCACGTACAGTGACAAAGGGTGCAGTCGGAAACGAAATCATCCTCGGACCTGCAACTGTCTTTACTAAGGACAACGTAGATCAATACAACTTCTAATTTCCCTGATTAGAAGCATCGGTACTACGGATTCAGGCAGTTCCCTTCGGGGAACTGCCTGAATCTCTTTACAGAGAATTTGAACAGTTAAAAAATTTAGAATCGAGAGAAAAATGGCAGCACAGAAGCGACTTGAATTTGGTGGACATGCATTGGTGTGGGCAGGCGATTGGTCTCCGGCCGGTGCACGAGCTGCAATCAGCGGTGCTGCACGTGCAGGTTATGACTATGTAGAAGTCGCACTCCTTGATCCCTGGAGCGTTGATACTGCGATGACCAAAGATTTGTTGGCCGAATACGGTGTTCGCGCCCACGCATCTCTCGGTTTATCTTTTGAAACAGATGTCACAAGCACCAATCCTGCAGTTGTTGCTAAAGGCGATGAATTGCTGCGCAAAGCAACTGATGTGCTCCATGCGCTAGGTGGAACCGAACTCTGCGGCGTTCTCTATAGCGCGCTCGGTAAATATCCAGGCCCTGCCTCAAAAGAGAGCCGAGCAAATTCAGTATCAGCCATGCAACGACTTGGCGATTATGCAGCGGATAAAGGAATCACCGTAAGCCTTGAAGTTGTGAACCGCTATGAAACAAATATTATGAATACAGGTCTTGAAGGGTTAGCTTTTCTCGATGAAGTAAATCGATCAAATGTTCTCTTGCACCTTGATACCTATCACATGAATATTGAAGAAGATGGCATGGAGAAATCAGTCTTAGCGGCCGGTGACCGACTTGGCTTTGTACATATTGGCGAGAGCCATCGTGGATATCTTGGAACTGGCAATGTTGATTTCGATACTTTCTTTGCAGCGCTCAAGAAAATCAAATATCAAGGTCCTATCACCTTTGAATCTTTCTCGTCGGCAGTTGTCGATAAGGCGCTCTCTAATGCGCTCTGCGTATGGAGAAATCTCTGGAGCGATTCTGATGACCTTGCTTCTACTGCATTGAAGTTTATGAAGGAGCGCATCTAAAAATGCAGCGCGTGGGCTTTCGACTACAAGTTCGTCCTGAGATGATGGATGAATATGTAGTTCGCCATGCCCAGGTGTGGCCCGATATGTTGCAAGCGTTACGTGAGACCGGATGGCATAACTATTCGCTCTTTCTCGATCGCAGCGACGGAACCCTCTTTGGATATTTTGAAACTCCGGATTTAGCTGCTGCTAAAGCTGGCATGGAAAGCCGCGAAGTAAACGAGAGATGGCAGGCAGATATGGCGCCATTTTTCATCGCACTCGATGGCAAGCGCCCCGATGAAGGATTTACCCAACTCGAATCAGTTTTCTACCTACAGTAAGAATATTTTCATAATCAACGCGAGAAAAAGGAGCAGATGAAATGGCATCACCAAAAGAAGCAAAGGAAGTTCTCAAGCGCTTCTGGATTGAAACTCCGTCATGGGCCTACGGAAACTCTGGTACTCGCTTTAAAGTTTTTGCTCAGCCAGGTGTTCCGCGCGATCCCTACGAAAAGATTGCTGATGCCGCTCAAGTACACAAGTACACCGGTGCGGCTCCATCTGTAGCGCTACATATTCCATGGGATAAGGTCGAGGATTATCGCCACCTTGCAGCATTTGCCGCCGAGCAGGGTGTGCGACTTGGCACAATCAACTCAAATACCTTTCAAGATGATGATTACAAACTAGGTTCGGTCTGCCATCCCGATGCAAAAATTCGTCAAAAGGCAGTCGATCATCTCTATGAGTGCATCGAGATTATGGATAAGACTGGTGCAAAGGACATCAAACTCTGGTTTGCAGATGGAACCAACTATCCAGGTCAAGATGATTTAGCAGGAAGACAAGATCGCCTGCACGAATCATTACGCAAGTGCTATGACCGACTTGGTCCAGATCAGCGCATGCTCCTTGAATATAAGTTCTTTGAACCATCTTTCTATTCCACTGATGTTCCTGACTGGGGCACTTCATATGTGCACTGTCTTGAACTTGGACCTAAGGCATCAGTCTGCGTTGATACTGGCCACCATGCGCCAGGCACAAATATTGAATACATTGTGGCATTTCTACTTCGCAAAAAGCGCCTCGGTGCATTTGATTTCAATTCACGTTTCTATGCAGATGATGACTTGATTGTGGGTGCGGCAGATCCATTCCAGCTCTTTAGAATCATGCACGAGGTCAACCAAAATGGTGGCTTTGATGTCGGTACTCCTGTGTCCTACGTGCTTGATCAATGCCACAACATTGAGCCAAAGATTCCAGCACAGATTCGCTCCATTACAAATGTGCAAGAGGCTGTTGCCAAGGCGCTGCTCGTTGATCATGCAGCGCTTAAGAAGGCGCAAACAGCAGGAGATGTCTTGGGTGCAAATGACATTTTGATGGATGCTTACAACACTGATGTGCGCCAACTTCTTGAAGAATTGCGTACCGAAATGGGTGCATCTGCAGATCCAAAGAGCGCATATGCCAAGAGCGGTTATGCCGAAAAGATTGCAGCAGAACGAGTTGGCGGCGCACAAGCCGGATGGGGAGCATAATGACGGCACCTAAGGTTGTTAAAGAACTTCTTGAAAGAAGTAATCGCTTAGGATCCGAACCAAGATTTACCAACTATGCGGGAGGAAATACTTCTGCTAAAGGTTCAATTCCTAATCCCGCAACGGGCAAAGAGACCACAGTGCTGTGGGTCAAAGGTTCTGGTGGAGATTTAGGAACATTGACTGAAGCAGGGCTTGCCGCACTTGATCTCGAGAAATTTAAGGCGCTCAAAAATGTATATCGCGGCGTTGAACATGAAGATGAGATGGTGGCGCTCTTTGATTACTGCCGATTTGGAATGGGCGGCGCCGCTCCCAGCATCGACACAACGATGCATGGTTTGGTTCCCTTTGATCACGTAGATCACTTACATCCAGATTCCATCATTGCACTAGCAACATCTGTAGATGGAGAAAAGCTCACGCGCGAATGTTTTGGAGATGAAATTCTCTGGGTAGATTGGCGCAGACCAGGTTTCCAATTAGGTCTTGATATG
>JAGWYO010000044.1 GCA_018969355.1 Actinomycetales bacterium | reverse complement strand
AGATAGTTTCCACTTGCAAAGTATTTCCAAGAGATTTACTCATCTTTTCACCAGCTTGAGTTACCCAGGCATTGTGTAACCAACGGTTGGCAAATTTATATCCAGCTGCCTCTGATTGCGCGATCTCATTTTCATGGTGAGGGAACACTAAATCTAAGCCACCACCGTGAATATCAAATGCCTCACCAAGATAGGCGTGCGCCATTGCAGAACATTCCAAGTGCCAGCCAGGTCGACCCGGCCCCCATGGAGTTGGCCATGAAGGCTCTCCAGGCTTTGCGCCTTTCCATAGTGCGAAATCGCGTGGATCTTTTTTGTATTTCTCATCAGCATCGGCTGCTGGTTGCAGATCATCAAGTTTTTGACCTGAAAGAGTTAAATAACGCTTAAGTTTACGCACCTCTAAATACACATCACCGTTGCCTGGGGCATAGGCAGCGCCATTAGCAATGAGCTTTTCCATCAGTTCGATCATCTGAGTGATGTGACCAGTTGCCCGTGGTTCATAGGTGGGTGCCACAACATTTAAGGATGCATAAGCGTGAGTAAAGATGCGCTCATACTTCATGGCAACTGCCCACCATGGTGATTTCTCATGCACGGCCTTATGCAAAATCTTGTCATCAATATCGGTGACGTTTCTAATGAAAGTAACGTCATAGCCAGACCATGTAAGCCAGCGGCGCAAAATATCAAAGTTCACTGCGCTTCGAACATGGCCAATATGTGGATGTGATTGAACCGTTGCACCGCACACATACATAGAGACCTGACCCGGGATCAGCGGCTTAAAGAGGCCTACTTCACGAGTTGCTGTGTCATAGAGACGTAGTGCAGACATTTGCTCATTCTACTGCTTATAAACCAGAGCAGTTGCAATGGCTGCGATGCCTTTGCCTTCACCAGTTAAGCCCATGCCATCAGTTGTCGTTGCAGAGACTGAAACCTGCACGCCGCCCAGAGCAGATGAAATCGCTGCAATTGCTTCAGCGCGGCGCTTACCGATCTTTGGTCGATTACCAATGATCTGCACACTCACATTAGAAATAGCAAAGCCTTCTTTTTTCACTAGCGCTGCGCACTCTTGCATTAAACGCGTTCCAGAAGCACCTGCATACTCAGGGCGATCAGTTCCAAAGTTAGTTCCCAAATCTCCAAGAGAAGTTGCTGCAAAGAGGGCATCACAAATTGCATGGGCTGCAACATCACCATCAGAGTGTCCTTCAACGCCTTGCTCATCTGGCCAGTGCAAACCCGCTAGCCACATATCTCTTCCCTCAGCAAATGCATGTGCATCAATTCCAATACCGCTGCGAATATCTTGACCTAAACCTAAGTGTGAAAGGGCTGTGTTTAAATCAGCAGGAGTGGTGATTTTTACTGCTCGCTCTTCACCTCTAATGACTTTTACTTTTCCACCAGCTGCTTCAATGAGTGCGGCATCATCTGTTGCCTCACTTGCAGATGCATGTGCACCGCGAAGAGCTGAAGTTTTAAAACCTTGTGGAGTTTGAATGCTCACGAGCGTTGCCCGATCAGGGGTTGAAACCACAAAACCATCGCTATCAGTTACTTTGATTGTGTCCACAACAGCCAAAGCTGGAACTACTGCCACTTCACCGTTGTGGAGTTGGGCAACCACACGAGTTGCTAAATCAGTACTAGCTAACGCTCTGGCAGCATCGTGAACTAAAACGTAATCACCGGTTGCAACGGCCAGGCCGTTTCTCACACTGGCAGAGCGTGTGGCGCCACCTGTAACAACAACAATGCCATCACCGAGTAGTTCACTGATTTGTTTTTCAAAGCCGGCAGGTGCTGTGACAATTATTTGATCAGCAACAGGGGCTAAGGATGAAACGGCATGTTCGAGAAGAGTGCGATCTGCTAATTGGATAAGAGCTTTAGGAATGCCTGCGCCAAATCTTTCACCACTGCCAGCGGCAGCGATGATGGCGCTAATAGACATTGTTAGGAAGCGAGAACCTCGTCAAGGATTACTGCAGCCTTTTCTTCATCAGTGCGCTCTGCAAGAGCTAGCTCTGAGATAAGGATCTGCTTCGCCTTGGCGAGCATGCGCTTTTCACCAGCTGATAGACCACGGTCTAAGTCGCGGCGATACAAATCGCGAACAACTTCAGCAACTTTAATAACATCACCTGAGGCGAGCTTTTCTAGGTTTGCCTTGTAACGACGTGACCAGTTAGTTGGCTCTTCTGTGTATGGCTGGCGCAACACGTTAAAGACACGGTCTAAGCCAGCAGAATCAACGACATCGCGAACGCCGACAAGATCGACATTTTCTGCAGGAACTCGAACGGTTAAATCGCCTTGAGCAACTTTTAACACTAGGTAGGTCTTTTCTTCACCCTTGATCACGCGAGTTTCAATAGCTTCGATTAATGCTGCCCCGTGATGAGGATAAACAACGGTTTCGCCGACCTTAAATGTCATGTGATGCCCTTCGCTAGAGGGACAATTCTACCAGCAATATCGCAATGAGAAAACCTGGCTATAACCAGCGTGAAACACTACTTATTTGATGTGAGACAATTGCGCCTATGCGCCGCGTACTAACAGCATTGTTAATTACAGCTTTAACCATCTCACTCAGTGGTTGCGGTGCCGGACTTAACGCCTCTACCCGACATATCAAGCAAGTAACCGATGGCGCAGAAGGGGCAATTACAGTTGATGGCAACAAGATTAAGGTAGTCAATCTCCTTGTTGTAGAAACTGCTGAAGGTGCGGGCGTATTAGTAGGCACAATCGTTAATTCACAAGAACAAGAAGACGCGCTGCTCGGTGTGGCAATTAATGGTCAAGTAGCAACAGTTACCGGCACCAACTCTTTAGTTAAAAACACACCAGTTATCTTTGAAGGCCCCAGTGCTAATGCAAAAGCTGTAGTGCCAGTCCTAGGTGCTAAAGCTGGCCATAGTATTCAAGTAACAATGTTCTTTGCCCGTGCCGGTCAAATAACTCTGCAAGTAATTATTCGCGACCAGCGCGATGACTACGCTGGCATCACTGCGTAACTACTTACTTCTTTCCCTGATTCGCAACGGCTGCAATAGCATCGATAGCTGCCTGCGGATCTAAGTACTCTCCGCCCTTAACAGTTGGTGTTAAATCAGCATTGAGTGTGTATAGGAGCGGAATTCCAGTGGGGATATTCAACCCAGCAATATCAGCATCACTAATTCCATCGAGGTGCTTAACCAAAGCGCGCAGTGAGTTTCCATGGGCGGTCACAAGCACTCGCTTGCCGGCCTTAAGGTCAGGAACAATTGATTCATGCCAGTAAGGCAACATGCGCAAAATAACATCTTTCAGGCACTCAGTCTTTGGGGCGCTGATATCGGCATAGCGCGCATCTTTTGCCTGTGAAAACTCATCATTGTCATCAATGGCAGGCGGTGGCACATCAAAAGAGCGGCGCCAAAGTTGGAACTGCTCTTCTCCATATTGAGCAAGAGTTTGGGCTTTATCTTTTCCTTGAAGGGCTCCGTAGTGACGCTCGTTTAATCTCCATGAGCGCTGAACTGGAATCCAGTGACGATCACAAGCATCTAAGGCTAACTGCGATGTGTGAATAGCGCGGCGTAATAAAGATGTGTGAAGTAGATCTGGCAGCAATCCGCGCTGGGCAAGAAGTGCACCACCACGGCGAGCTTCATCTTCACCCTTTGCAGAGAGGCGCACATCCACCCAACCAGTAAAAAGGTTTTTGGCATTCCACTCTGATTCTCCGTGGCGTAAAAGGATGAGATCGTATCTGCTCATAATCCCATCCTAAACCAAATGCTTAAAAGCATCTAAATTGGCCAGTGACTCCCCGCGTGAAACACGCCAAGCCCACTCACGGCGAATTGCGTTAGCAAATCCAAGTTCAATAAGTGGATTAAAGGATGAATCAGAGATTTCAAGCACTGATCCCACTAAACGATCAATCTCTCGATCACTTACTGCAGATAACGGTAAGCGCCCCACAAGGAAAATATCTCGAACTTCATTGATAGCAAAAGCGATTCCATAGAGGGATGCATTCTTGGCCATGCACCATGCATGCACCGCTGCCTCATTATCATCAGGCTTTCGGATAACGAAGGCGTTAATACTCAAAGAATGATCACCAACAATTAACGCAAGATGAGTTTGCAACTTCTTTTCCCCTGGCAAAGTAACCAGGAAAGTATTGGCATCTTTGCGCTCATACTCTAAATCATGAGAATCAAGGAACTCTTCGATTGTAAAGCGTGGGTCAATCGCAGCCATTTATTCTCCTGCGATTTTGCGCGCTGCGTTATTTTCAGTAATAACAAGGTCATAGATATCTAATGTGCCACGAGCTGTTGAATCCCAACCAAAGTGGGAGGCATGTTCAATAGCACCCATCGATAAGAGCACACGGCGCTGTGGTTCCAGCAGCAAACGAGCGATAACTGAGGACCAGGCCTTGGCATCATGGCCATCGACTAAAACACCTGAAATACCATCGGCCACTGCAGTGCGCAGGCCGCCCACTGCCGTTGCAACTACTGGTGTGCCACAGGCCTGTGCTTCAAGTGCCACTAAACCAAAGCTTTCAGAATAACTTGGGACACAGATTAAATCTGCTGCGCGATACCACTGCGGTAGATCAACGCGGGGAACGGGCGGTGTAAAACTGACAACGTCATCGATAGCAAGCCATGTCGTTAACTCTTGTAAACGCTCCACTTCTTCAGTATTAGCACCAGATGCCCCTCCCATAATGTTTACTACCAATTTGGGGCGAAGATGTGGTGAGTGCTTCACAAGTTCGGCAGTTGCACGGATTAGAACTTCAGGTCCCTTATGTGGCTGAATGCGTCCAACAAAGCTAACAACTAAAGCATCGGCATCTAAACCAACAAACTCACGGGCGCCAGCCTTTCCAGCCCCCGGTGTGAATGTGTAGAGATCAACACCTGGTGTAACAACATGAACGATATCGGGGCAGGCATCGTATAAAGAAACAAGGCTGGCAGCTTCAGCATCGGTGTTTGCGATCAAAGCGTTAGCTGCAGCAACTACCTGATTCTCACCCTGCACGCGAATCATGGGCTCTGGG
>JAGWYO010000043.1 GCA_018969355.1 Actinomycetales bacterium | reverse complement strand
TCAGCGCCGCCTTGAAATCGCTCGTGCTATGGGAACTAACCCTCAGCTACTTCTTCTAGATGAACCTGCTGCTGGTTTTAATCCGGCTGAAAAAGTGGAGTTGGCCGCATTGATTAAGCGCATCCGCGATGCCGGTTACACCGTCCTTCTTATCGAACACGATATGTCGTTGATTATGGGGATCTCAGATCGCGTTGCAGTCCTTGATTTTGGTGTCAAAATCGCAGATGACTTGCCAAGTAAAGTTCAAAATGATCCCAAGGTGATTGAGGCCTATTTAGGAGTTCCAGCTGATGCGTCTTGAAATTAAAGATCTACACGTTCACTACGGCAAGATCGAAGCGATTAAGGGGATCTCTGTCGTTGTTAATGAAGGTGAAATCGTTACCTTAATCGGTGCTAACGGCGCGGGAAAGACAACAACGCTCAAGACAATCTCAGGCCTTCGCAAAGTCTCATCCGGTGCCATCATCTTTGATGGTCAAGATATTTCTAATGTCCCAGCTCACGAGAGAGTCGATCTTGGCATCTCACAGGCACCTGAAGGCCGCGGAATCTTTCCAGGAATGAGTGTTCTTGAGAATTTAGAGATGGGAAAGTTTCACCGCAAAAACCGCAAAGCTGAGATGAGTGAAGATCTCGATAAGATCTACACACTCTTTCCACGGTTAAAAGAGCGTGTCTCACAAGCTGGCGGAACGCTATCGGGTGGAGAGCAGCAGATGTTGGCTATTGGCCGCGCGTTGATGTCTCGCCCCAAGGTCTTACTTCTTGATGAACCATCGATGGGTCTTGCACCCCAGATGATCGCCAACATCTTTCGCATCATTACTGAGATCAATAAGCAGGGTGTGACAATCTTGCTCGTTGAGCAAAATGCCCAGCAGGCCCTGCAACGAGCACATCGTGCTTATATCCTGGAGACTGGAAATGTCGTCAAAGAGGCCAAGGCCTCAGATCTACTCAATGATCCTGCAGTGCGCGAGGCATATCTGGGCACTGGGGCGCACTCTTAACGCTCTGCCAGGATTAAACAGGTAATACGCGCAGTACAAGTTCGTTCGCCTGCTTCATTTGTAATAATGATTTCCCAACTGCACAAGGTCTTGCCTAGTGAGATCGCAGTTGCTACACCTGTCACTAATCCCGTTGTTGCAGATTTATGGTGCGTTGCATTGATGTCCACACCCACAATTTTGCGATTTGGTCCGGCATGCAAAGACGTTCCGATTGAGCCGAGGCTTTCAGCTAAAACAACATTTGCTCCGCCATGTAATAGGCCCATGGGTTGCGTGTTTCCTTCAACAGGCATTGTTCCAACGAGGCGACCGGGCTGGGCTTCAAGAATCTTGATGCCCATCTTTTGATCGAGTGCACCGCTACCGCGTTCTTTGTAAAACTTAAGAAACTCTTCGTTGACCATGAGAGGTATTCTAGTGCGCAACCTAAGATGTGCCCATGAGCAAACGCCTATTACTGATCGATGGGCACTCAATGGCATATCGCGCCTTTTATGCCCTACCTGCTGAGAATTTCACGACCGCATCTGGCCAGCACACTAATGCAATTTATGGCTTTGCCACCATGCTGCTATCGCTTTTGACCACTGAGAAACCTACTCATGTGGCAGTGGCCTTTGATCTTTCTCGTAAGACATTTCGCTCTGAAATCTTTCCTGAATACAAAGCCAACCGCGCAAAAACTCCTGATGAGTTTCGCTCTCAGATGTCCTATTTGCATGAGTTAGTGAATGCTTTTGGCATTACTCAGTTTGAAGTAGAGGGATATGAGGCCGATGACATTCTGGCCACGATAACTAAGCGAGCCGAGAAAGAAGGTGCAGAAGTATTCATCTGCACTGGCGACCGCGATTCATTCCAACTAGTCAATGAAAAAACTACAGTTCTTTATCCAAAACGTGGCGTGAGTGATTTAGCTCGAATGACACCGGATGCTGTCATAGAAAAATACGGGATGACGCCTTCGCAGTATCCAGATTTTGCAGCCCTTCGCGGAGATCCCAGTGATAACTTGCCATCCATTCCAGGTGTTGGTGAAAAGACGGCAGCCAAATGGGTTGTTGAATATGGATCACTTCAAGAACTGCTATCGAATGTTGATAAAGTTGGTGGCAAGGTCGGGCAAGCCCTGCGCGATTCAATCGATAATGTCATTCGTAACCGAGAGCTCACGCAACTAGTTGCAGAAGTTCCGTTGGATTTGGATATTGATTCACTTGCTTGGTCTGGCGCAGATGAAGCAATGATCAATCCGCTCTTTGATCGTCTTGAGTTCAAAACGCTCAAAGATCGATTCAAACCCATACTTCTCAGCGCAAATGAAAATATTACCGAACCAGAGTATGCCCTCTTTGCGCAGGAGTTGAGCGAAGGTGTATTAACTCCAGCAGAGCTAGATGCAAAGATGGCTAAGTACAAAGGTGAGATTGCAATTACCTTCTCGTTAGATGATGAGAAATTGCATCGCTACGCAGTGGCTTTCTCTAAGGAAGATATCTTCCTGGTTCATTCATCGACGATGGGGGATTGGGCAACTGATGCATCAATTCCAAAGATTTCACATGATGCCAAGTCGCTGGCACGAAGTAATGGACTAGTTGGTGTTGTATTTGATACATCACTTGCTGCATATCTAGTAAACCCCGGAGTCAGAGCGCAGGAGCTCAAAGATTTACAAGAGCGTTGGGGAGATGGAAGTGCAATTAACTTTTCATCCCCAGAGCAAGAGCTACTGACTTCGGCGCGCGCGCTCTTTACACTGCGTGATTCCTTAACGCGTGAACTCAAAGAGCGGGGACTGTGGAATTTATTTGTGGACATGGAACTACCCATCGCGGCCCTTTTAGCCAAGATGGAGTCAATAGGAATTGCTGTTGATAGACAGGAGTTAGACAAGCTAGCTGCATTTTTTGAAGGTGAGGTAAGTAGAGAGACGAAGGCTGCACATGTTGCCGTTGGCCATGAATTCAATGTGGCATCACCTAAGCAGCTACAAGTTGTTCTCTTTGATGAACTCAAACTACCTAAAACTAAAAAGATTAAGACCGGGTATACAACCGATGCTGAAAGTTTGGATTGGCTGCACCAAAAGAGCGCTCATCCGGTATTGACGTCACTTTTGCGTATTCGCGAAACTAAAAAGTTGGCAACAACTGTTGAAGGTTTGATAGCTGAAATTGCCAAAGATGGTCGCATCCATACACACTTCCAACAGACAGTTGCAGCTACTGGACGCTTATCATCCACCGGGCCCAATCTGCAGAACATTCCAGTGCGCACAGAAGAAGGTCGCACGATTCGTAACTGTTTCATCGCGGGTAAAGGTTATGTGGGTCTATTAACTGCCGATTACAGTCAAATTGAAATGCGCATCATGGCTCACCTATCTCATGATGAAAAGCTGCTCAAAGCCTTTGAATCCGGGGAAGATCTACACGCAACTATTGCCGGTGAAGTATTTGGCGTTGAAGCACATGAAGTTGACCCTGAAATGCGCAGGCAGATTAAGGCAATGTCCTACGGGTTAGCCTATGGTTTGTCTTCCTATGGTCTATCTGCACAATTAGGTATCACACCACCGGCAGCACAAGATTTAATGGATACATACTTTGAACGCTTTGGTGGTATTCGCGACTACTTAAAAGTTGTTGTGGAAGATGCACGCAAGGTTGGTTACACCGAAACAATTATGGGACGTCGCAGGTATCTGCCTGATCTCATGCACGATAATCGCCAACGCCGTGAAGTGGCAGAGCGCATGGCACTCAACGCTCCCATTCAGGGATCTGCGGCAGACATTATCAAGCTGGCCATGCTTAAAGTTCAGGCTGCAATTGAAAAGGAGAAACTTTCTTCAAGGTTGTTATTGCAGATTCATGATGAATTAATTGTTGAAGTTGTGAAAGGTGAAGAAAAGCAGATAACTGCATTAGTGAAGCGAGAGATGGGTGCTGCTTTTCCGCTGCGGGCTCCGCTAGATGTTAGTGCTGGGTTAGGGTTAACTTGGCATGAGGCTGCACATTAATTACTTCACTTCGTTGGAGATATCTTTAATCGCCTGCAAATCTTCTTCTTCGGTTGGCACATCATTGGCAGCATTCAAGCGGTTTTTTCCTAAAGTAAGAATAATCAAGCCGCACAAGAGCATTGTCGGAAGCAATGCCAAACCAATTTTTGGAGAGTAATGCTCTGAAATCCAGCCACCGGCTGCTGCGCCAACTGCCATGAAAGAACCTTCAACACTCCAAATCCAACCCAGTGATGCAGTTTGAGATCCTTGAGGTCGCACTGCTTCTAGAACTTCAAAGTAGAAGACTTGAACGCCACCACCGATTAATCCTATAAATGTTCCTACTAGTGCCATGGTCCAATCTGGATAGGTGAAGGCGATTGGAATAGAAGCAATGAACCACACCAGGTAGGCATTTCGTAGCGCTGATAGAGGAGCTAATTTCTTTGAGACTAACCCTCCAAGTAGACCTCCAATTACTGTTGCGACACCAAATGCTGCGAAGATCCAAGCAACGTGTCGGGCAACTCCTTCTTGAGTTGCATAAGCTGGAACAGCAACATCAAAAACACCCCAACCAAAGCCAATAAAGCAGCCCTCAAACATCAAAAGTTGAATTGCTCTATTTCTCCAAAGCCTTTGTTGTCCCTTAGCTTTCTTTTCAGGGACCCAATCACGCGAGACAGAGGTAAGGGCTAAGGCGGTACCACCAATGGTCATCAGTGCTGATGTGGTGCCTAATGCCAAACCAGGGTGGGATGAGAGTGCAAGTGAAGTCACTACTACAGGGCCGAAAACAGATGTTGTACTCATCATCGATGAATCAAATGCATAAGCTGTTCGTAGGAAGTTTTCAGGAACAATGTCTTTCCACAATGGTCGAACAGATAAATTGATGGGGGGAGCCGAGATTCCAAGAACAAATGCTGCAATTAGAATCGACTCTTTTGAATGCATAGAGTTAAGTGCCAAGATCAACGTGGCGTAACTAGGTACAAAAATTCGTAGCGGCCATTTTTGGCCCCAGGTGTCCATTATTGAGCCACGAATTCCAGCCGTGAATGAACCGGCTAAGGAGTTCAGACCAATGGCCAGTCCAGCAACAGCAACAGAATGAGTTTCCTGCTCTGCCTTAAAAAATATTCCTAATCCAATCATCGAATAGGCAAGACGGGCTGGA
>JAGWYO010000017.1 GCA_018969355.1 Actinomycetales bacterium | reverse complement strand
ATGCGTCTTGCGATGCACAAGCTTCCAATGAAGTGTCGTGTAGTAAAGCGTGAGGAGGCATAAGTGGCTATTACAACTAATGAAGAGCTACGCCAATTGTCAGCTGAAGAGTTAAACGGCAAGGTGCGCGAGCTGAAGGAAGAACTATTCAACCTTCGATTCCAAGCAGCTACTGGTCAACTTGAAAGCCACGGTCGTCTAAGCGCAGTGCGCAAAGAGATCGCACGTGTCTACACAATTATTCGTGAACGCGAACTAGGAATCGGAGGAGCTGCCTAATGGTTACTAACAATGCAGACCGCAGCGACCGTAAGGTCCGTGAAGGAATTGTTGTGAGCGACAAGATGGATAAGACCATCACTGTTGAGGTATCAAATCGTGTGAAGCACGGTATGTACTCAAAAGTTATGTCTCGCTCTAGCAAGCTAAAAGCACATGACGAGCAGAACGTTGCCGGCATGGGCGATCGTGTACTCATCATGGAAACTCGTCCACTCTCAGCAACAAAACGCTGGCGTTTGGTCGAGATTCTCGAGAAGGCAAAGTAAGGATCTGGTGGATAACTCATGATTCAACAAGAATCGCGCCTACGCGTTGCCGATAACACAGGAGCAAGAGAGCTTCTGTGTATTCGCGTGCTCGGTGGATCCAAGCGCCGTTATGCCGGTATCGGAGACATCATCGTCTGTTCTGTTAAGGATGCAATTCCTGGCGGACAAGTTAAGAAGGGTGAAGTCGTTAAGGCTGTCATCGTTCGTACTGTAAAAGAGCGTCGTCGTCCAGACGGTTCTTACATCAAGTTTGATGAAAATGCCGCAGTGATCTTGAAGGCTGATGGCGAACCACGTGGAACTCGTATCTTCGGACCGGTTGCACGCGAACTTCGCGATAAGAAGTATATGAAGATCATCTCGCTAGCACCGGAGGTGTTATAAACATGGCCAAGATTAAAAAAGATGACACAGTGTTGGTTATCGCCGGAAAAGATCGTGGCGTAACTGGAAAAGTTCTATCTGTCGATGGAAACCGCATCCTTGTTGAAGGTGTTAACCGCCAAAAGCGTCACACCAAAGAAACAACTGGAGATCGCGGCGTCAAAGTTGGCGGAATCATCACTGTTGAAGCATCAGTTCATATTTCAAATGTCATGGTCACCGATGGGGATGGCAAGGCAACTCGTCTTGGCGTTCGCAAGGATGACGAAGGCAAGAATGTTCGCGTTTCACGTCGCACCGGAAAGGACATCTAATGTCAACAGCGTTAGACGTACGTCTTAAGGCTAAGTACAAGAGCGAAATCGCTCCAGCACTTGCAGCCCAATTCGGTTTAAAGAACGTGATGCAGATTCCAAACCTGACCAAGATTGTGGTCAATATGGGTGTGGGCGATGCAGCTCGCGATTCAAAGCTTATTGAAGGTGCAATCCGCGACCTAGCAACCATCACTGGCCAAAAACCACAGGTTACTAAGTCACGCAAATCAATTGCCCAGTTCAAGCTTCGTGAGAATCAGCCAATCGGTGCACACGTAACAATGCGTGGAGATCGTATGTGGGAGTTTGCAGATCGTTTGCTTTCAATCTCACTTCCACGTATCCGAGACTTTCGTGGTCTTTCACCTAAGCAGTTTGATGGAAAAGGAAACTACACATTCGGTCTCACCGAGCAGGTTGTATTCCCAGAGATTGAACAGGACAAGATCGATCGTCCACGCGGTATGGATATCACCATTGTTACTACAGCTAAGAACGATGAAGAAGGCCGCGCACTACTTAAGGCGCTCGGCTTTCCATTCAAGGAGGCATAAGAGATGGCAAAGACATCACTGAAAGTTAAAGCAGCTCGCAAGCCAAAGTTTAAGGTTCGCGGCTATACCCGTTGCCAGCGTTGTGGACGTCCACACGCTGTCTATCAAAAGTTTGGAATTTGTCGCGTGTGCTTCCGTGAAATGGCGCACCGTGGTGAACTTCCTGGCATCACCAAGGCATCTTGGTAATTAGTTCTATCCAATAACTACAACGAAATAGGTCCGTTAAGGAAACCAGTTCGAGAAAGGCCACGAGGCCACGTATGACAATGACAGATCCGATCGCAGACATGTTGACTCGTCTGCGCAATGCGAACTCTGCCTACCATGATTCGGTGTCAATGCCGTCATCATCGGTTAAGGCGAGAATTGCAGCGATCCTTCAAGCTGAGGGATATATCGCTTCACATCGCATTGAAGATGCAGACAATGGAGTGGGTAAAAACCTCATTCTTGAACTTAAGTTTGGTGCAAACCGTGAGCGTTCAATCGCTGGTTTGCGTCGAGTAAGCAAGCCAGGACTTCGCGTGTATGCAAAGTCAACAGCTCTTCCAAAAGTACTTGGTGGACTTGGCGTTGCAATCATTTCAACTTCATCTGGATTGCTTACTGATAAGCAAGCCAATAAGCAGGGCGTAGGCGGAGAAGTTCTCGCCTATGTATGGTGATCGATAAATGTCACGTATTGGTCGCATGCCTATCACCGTCCCAAGCGGCGTTGAAGTAACAATCGCTGGACAGAACGTTGGAGTTAAGGGACCTAAAGGTTCACTTGCACTCAACGTTGCTGAGCCAATTCGAGTTTCACAAGCAGAAGGTGTAATCACAGTTGCACGTCCAAACGAAGAGCGCACAACTCGTTCTCTTCACGGCCTATCGCGCACACTTGTTGCCAACATGGTTGAAGGCGTAACTAAGGGCTACACACTCACAATCGAAATCGTTGGTGTTGGTTATCGCGTTGCCGAAAAGGGTAAGAACCTAGAGTTCCAACTTGGTTACAGCCACAACATTGATTTCCCAGCACCTGAAGGAATCACCTTCAAGGTTGAGTCACCAACGAAATTCTTTATCTCAGGAATTGATAAGCAGTTGGTCGGCGAAGTAGCTGCCAAGGTTAAAAAGCTTCGTAAGGCCGATCCTTATAAGGGTAAGGGCTTACGTCTGGCCGGGGAAACCGTTCGCCGCAAGCAAGGAAAGACGGGTAAGAAGTAATGGCTATAGGTGTAAAGGTCCGCAAAGGTTCGGCTACAAATGCCCGTGCCCGTCGTGCTTTCCGTGTTCGCAAGAAGGTCTCTGGAACAGCGCAACGTCCACGTTTAGTCGTTTCACGATCATCACGTCACTTGTTCGTGCAGGTTATTAACGATGAACTAGGCAAGACAATTGCCTCGGCTTCAACAATGGAAGCAGATTTCCGTACAGATAAGGCAGACAAGAGTACAAAGGCAAAGGCAATTGGTGCTTTGATCGCATCACGTGCAAAAGATGCTGGCGTTTCAACTGTCGTCTTTGACCGTGCTGGTAATAAGTATCACGGTCGCATCGCAGCAGTTGCTGATGGTGCGCGCGAGAATGGATTGGAGTTCTAATGGCTGAGACAACTACACAAGCTCCTGCAACTGCAGGCAACGAGCGTGGTAATTCAGGCAAAGGTCGTGGCGAACGCCGCGAACGCCGCGATGATCGCGAAAAAGAGAAGAACCCATTCATGGAGCGCGTTGTGTTCATCAACCGCGTATCTAAAGTTGTTAAGGGTGGACGCCGTTTCTCATTTACTGCTCTCGTTGTTGTCGGTGACGGCAATGGTCAAGTAGGGATTGGATACGGAAAGTCTAAGGAAGTTCCAGCAGCAATTGCTAAGGCAGTAGAAGAGGCGAAGAAATCTTTCTTCACCGTTCCACGCGTTCAAGGAACTGTTCCTCACCCAGTACAAGGTGAAACAGCAGCTGGCGTAGTTCTACTTCGCCCAGCTAGCCCAGGTACCGGAGTTATTGCCGGTGGCCCAGTGCGTGCTGTACTTGAGTGCGCAGGCATCAGCGATGTATTGACCAAGTCCCTTGGATCTAACAATGCAATCAACATGGTTCACGCAACTGTTGAAGCTTTGAAAGCCCTTGAAAGCCCAACACAAATCGCTGCCCGTCGTGGTCGTCCACTAGAAGATGTTGCACCTGCAGCAATTATCCGCTCATTACAGACAACGGTAGGTGCATAATGCCTCGCTTAAAAGTAACTCAGATTCGTTCGAAGGTTGGCAACAAGCCAGAGCTTCGCGACACACTTCGTTCATTGGGCCTCAAGCGCATCAATGATGTTGTTGTTAAAGAAGATCGTCCAGAGATTCGAGGAATGGTTCACGCTGTTCGTCACATGATTACAGTTGAGGAGGTTGAATAAAGATGACGCTAAAACTTCATCATCTACGTCCAGCTCCTGGTGCTAAGAAAGCTAAGACACGTAAGGGTCGCGGTGAGGCATCCAAGGGTAAGACGGCCGGACGTGGTGGCAAAGGAACTCGTGCTCGTAACACAGTTCGCCCAGGTTTCGAAGGTGGTCAGCTACCTCTCGTCATGCGTTTGCCAAAGCTACGTGGTTTCAAAAACCCAGCTCGTATTCAATACCAGGCAGTCAATGTTTCAACTATAAACGCACTTTTCCCTAAGGGAGGGGACGTAACAGTTGCGGACTTGATCGCAAAAGGGGCAGTTCGCGACAGCCTTCCAGTTAAGGTTCTCGGCAATGGCGAAATCGATGTCAAGGTGAGCGTAACTGCACATGCATTTTCATCATCGGCAGTTGACAAGATCACTGCTGCTGGCGGAAAGACAACTGTTCTTTAATTAATTAGTTTGACCAGAGATTTATAGCGGAAGAGGAGAAGATCAATGCTTTCAGCATTTGGTATGGCCTTTAGGACACCAGATCTACGTAAGAAGATCTTCTTCACTCTTTCTATTATGGCGCTGTTCCGCTTTGGTTCAGTAGTCCCAACACCAGGTGTTTCATATTCAAATGTTCAAGAATGTTTGAAGACTGTTCAATCTGGTGGACTCTTTGGCCTGATTAATCTATTTAGCGGTGGTGCGCTTCTACATCTTTCTGTGTTCGCACTTGGCATTATGCCTTACATCACGAGCTCAATTATTATTCAGCTCTTAACTGTTGTTATTCCTCGCTTTGAAGCACTCAAGCAAGAAGGACAATCAGGAACTGCAAAGCTGACTCAGTACACACGTTATTTAACAATCGGTCTTGCAATCTTGCAGTCAACAGGTTTGATTGCAGTTGCTCGTACTCCAGGTCGTTTGATCTCAGGCTGTTCACTAGCAATCATCCCTGATTCATCTTGGCAACGAATTGTCACAATGATTTTCGTTATGACTGCAGGAACTTCTGTAATCATGTGGTTGGGTGAACTAATTACTGATCGCGGTGTTGGTAACGGTATGTCTATCTTAATCTTCACATCAATTGCTGCAGGATTTCCTAGCAACTTGTGGTCCATCAAACTTCAAAAGGGCTTGTTCGCATTCGTCTTCGTTCTAGCCGTAGGCATTCTGGTAGTTGCTGCCGTTGTATTTGTTGAGCAAGCTCAGCGTCGTATTCCGGTTCAATATGCCAAGCGCATGGTTGGACGCCAGGCGTATGGTGGAACAAGCACCTACATCCCAATCAAGGTCAACCAAGCTGGTGTTATTCCAGTAATCTTCGCCTCATCACTTCTCTATATTCCTTCACTCATTGTGAACTTCACAAACAGTCAGGCAGCATGGGCTGTATGGGTAAGTCGTAACTTTGTTAAGGGTGATCACCCATTTTATGTTGCGGCATATGCTGCGTTAATTATCTTCTTTACATACTTCTATGTCGCGATCACATTTAACCCAGATGAGGTTGCAGATAACATGAAGAAATACGGCGGATTTATTCCTGGTATTCGTGCAGGTCGCCCAACGTCTGAGTATCTACAGTACGTTCTCTCACGCATAACAGCCCCAGGTTCTTTGTATCTAGCTCTCGTTGCCGTTATTCCAATTGGTGCACTTGTGCTCTTTGGTGCAACACAGAACTTCCCCTTTGGCGGAACTGCGATTTTGATTGTTGTGGGTGTTGGTCTTGATACTGCAAAGCAGATCGAGTCACAGTTGCAGCAGCGTTCATATGAGGGATTCCTTAAGTAATGCGTCTTGTCCTGGTAGGTCCACCAGGTGCTGGAAAGGGAACACAAGCTCAATTCCTTGCAGCGCATTATTTGATTCCACACATTTCTACTGGCGATATTTTCCGCGCCAATTTAAAAGCTGGAACACCTCTAGGCCTTCAAGCTAAAGTATTCATGGATAAGGGTGAGTTAGTCCCAGATTCAGTAACAAATGAAATGCTTAAAGATCGTCTCACTCATGGGGATGTTTCTAATGGATTTTTACTCGATGGTTTTCCACGCAATGTGGCACAAGCAGAAGTCTTACGAGCAATTTTGGCTGAGAAGAAGATGCCTCTAGACGCAGTTTTAGAGTTTTCACTTGCAAATGAAGAGATTGTTGCCAGATTATCCTCACGTCGCACATGTAAGGATTGCTTCCAGCCATCTGTTGGGGTTGAGAAATGTCCATCATGCGGTGGTGATGTTTACCAGCGCGAAGACGATAAGGCTGAAGTTATTGCGCGGCGTCTCGAGGTCTATCAAGAACAAACTGCACCAATCGTTTCTTTCTATCGCAATGAAGGCTTATTGATAACTGTGGGTGCACTAGGAAGCGTTGAAGACATAACAGCGCATGCAATTTCTGCGCTGAGCCGCGTTTCAGAATAAAATATTCACCATGGCAATTCAAATCAAAAACATTGAGCAGTTACAGATCATGCGCCGTGCTGGATTGTTAGTGGGACAGACCCTAGAGCTTCTGCGCGAATCCATTAAGCCAGGAATGACGACAGATGCATTAGATGCAATTGCTGCAGCAAATATCAAGCGCGGTGGTGGTACATCAAACTTTTTGGGCTACCACGGTTTCCCAGCCACAATCTGTGTTTCAGTTAATGATGAAATTGTTCACGGTATTCCAGGTTCACGAGTTATTAATGATGGTGACATTGTTTCAATAGATTGCGGTGCGATTATTGAAGGCTGGCATGGTGATGCAGCTATTTCAATTGGCGTTGGAACCGTAAAACCAGAAGATCAAAAACTTATGGATGTTTGTGAAGAATCAATGTGGCGAGGGATAGCCGCAGGAAAACACGGTGCAAAACTTTCTGATATTGGTTATGCAATTGAGCAATATGTTAATTCACAGGGTACATATGGAATTTTGCAAGAATATGGTGGTCATGGAATTGGAACGGAAATGCACCAAGAACCACACGTATTAAACTTTGGTCGCGCAGGTCAAGGACCAGAGATAGTTGTTGGATTAGCTCTTGCAATCGAACCAATGATTACTCGTGGATCTGCTCGTACTAAAGTATTGAAAGATGATTGGACTGTAGTTTCTGCTGATTCATCGAGAGGAGCGCATTTTGAACATTCCTATGTCATCTGCCCCGATGGCAAGCCTTTTGTGCTGACTTCATTAGATGGCGGTAAAAGCTGCCTTGCAAGGCTAGGTATTGAGGTATCTCACCTGCTTACATAAATTATTATCCATTTTGTTATACGCAAATGCTTAACATTCCACACGATTTAGACTACTTTCTACCCAACCTTCACCCTCGGAGGTAGGAATAATGGAGAGCTCATTGATGAGAAAGAATTCTTTTGTTCGTTTCGCTGTTGCAGCAACTGCATTTGCTGTTTTGGCTGGAACGTCACTTCCAGCAAATGCTGCGATTAAGCCGGCTAATAAAGCAAGTATCGGTGATGATTGCACACAAGCATCAACTGGTAAAACAGCTCCAGGACGTGGAGTTGATGGATCTGATTTAACTTGTATGGTGGTTACAACTGGTTCATTTAAAGGTCAGAACAAATGGTGGTACAAAGATGTCACACCACTAAAGAATATTGATTGGACAATTCCTGCTAACCCGGGTGGATACTCACTCACAGCAGATGCAATCACAGACTCTCTTAAGGCAGAAGGCCTACTAACAGCTACTACATCTGTTTATAAGCCAGGTGCTGGTGGATCAGTTGGTCTCGGTGCTTTCCAGGAGATCAAGGGCAAGCCAGAAGCAGCAATGGTTACTGGTATTGCGATGACTGGTGGACTTTACTCAAATAAGTCAAAGTTGAATCTTCTTGATTCAACACCAATTGCAAAGATTTTGCGCGAATATGATGGAATCGTTGTTCCGGCATCATCTAAGTACCGCACATTAAAGCAATTAATGGATGACCTAGTTGCTAAGCCAAATGTAGTTGCCATAGCAGGTGGCAATAAGGGCGGCGTGGATCATCAGATCATGGGTCTTCTTGCTCAGAAGGCATCAATCGACCCTACTAAGTTGAACTATGTTGTTTACTCTGGTGGACCTGAGGTCATTACTTCACTTCTTAGCAATGCAACACAAGTTGGTATCTCTGGTGCACTTGATTTCGCACCATATGTAGCTTCCGGAAAGCTTCGCTACCTAGGAATTTCTTCAGCTAAGACAATTTCAGGCATCAAAGCTAAGACGTTCGTTTCACAAGGATACGATCTTGTGTATGGAAACTGGCGCGGAATCATGGCCCCAGCTGATCTTTCAAAGGCTGATTACCTCAACTTTGTTAAGGTAATTGACATCATGCATGTTTCACCAGCGTGGCAGGCACAGCTGACAAAGAACAAATGGGATAACGAGTTCGTAGCAGGAAGTGCATTTAAGGCTTTCCTTGAAAAGCACATTCCAGAAATCAATTCAGTTATGAAGGGCCTTGGAATCTAATTGATTCTAAAGATCTCAAAGCAGGCAAAGGGAGAGCTGGCATTTGCCAGCTCTCTCCTGCTGTTGGGTCTTTTTGTTGCTTGGGATACATCACGTATGGAGATCCCACAGGGCTCATCAATTATTAGCCCGCAAACTTTTCCATATATGGTCGCCGCTTTTACTTCCCTAGTTGGCTTCGGATTAATTATCGATATTTTGCGGGGCCGCCTAGGTGTGCCTGACGGCGATGAACCGGGAGACCCGGTTATTCCTACTAACTATAAAACTATGGCAATAGTCGGACTCGCAATTGCTCTCCACGTGGTTTTGCTTGATATTACTGGTTATGTAATTGCGGCAGCAGTGTGTTTTTTTGGAACCTCATATGGATTTGGCTCAAGAAAATATCTTAAAGATTTTGGGATTAGTTTAACTTTTGCATTAATCGTTTATTTCTCATTCACAAAAGGCCTCCACATTAACTTGCCTTCTGGATTCTTTGAAGGGATTCTTGGAAATGGGAAATAGTTTTACAATGTTATTAGACGGTTTTCAAACCGCATTTACACCAACAAATTTGATGTTTGGACTTTTAGGAACTTTTCTTGGAACCTTAGTTGGAGTTTTACCAGGAATTGGACCTGCACTAGCAATTGGTTTGCTGCTTCCTGTTTGTTTATCAGTTAATCCAACATCTGCACTGATTATGTTTGCCGCAATCTATTACGGGGCTATGTATGGTGGATCAACAACATCTATTTTGCTCAACACGCCGGGTGAAAGCGGCTCGGTAATTACCGCCCTTGAGGGCAACAAGATGGCCAAAGCTGGACGTGCTGGTGCCGCACTAGCAACTGCCGCTATCGGTTCATTCGTTGCTGGAACAATTGCAACGCTATTACTTGCTTTTGGCGCTCCATGGATGGCCGAAGTTGCTCTGACTATTCAGCCGGCAGGTTATTTATCCTTGATTATTTTGGCATTTGCAACCGTTGGAACTTTGCTGGGTTCATCAAGAATTCGCGGCCTAGTCGCACTTTCAGTGGGCCTAGTGATTGGACTCATTGGTGCAGATCTTCAATCTGGTGCCTTGCGTCTAACTTTTGGCAATTTGAATGCTATCGATGGAATTGAAACAGTCACGGTGATTGTGGCAATTTTTGCATTAGGTGAGGCGCTTTATCTTGCAAGCCGTCACACATTGGTGCCCACGGAAGTCCTTGAGATGAAAGGCAAAGCCTGGATGACGCGAGAAGATTTCCGTCGATCATGGAGGCCATGGTTACGCGGAACTGCAATTGGTTTTCCACTCGGAGTTATACCAGCGGGTGGATCTGAAGTACCAACATTTTTAAGTTACGGTGTTGAAAAAGCTCTTTCTAAGAATAAGACTGAGTTTGGCAAAGGTGCAATTGAAGGTGTTGCTGGACCTGAGGCAGCAAATAATGCAAATGCTGCAGGTGTGTTAGTTCCGATGTTGGCTCTAGGCTTACCCACTTCTGCAACTGCCGCCGTTGTTTTAGTTGCTTTTCAATCTTTTAATATTCAACCAGGACCCATGCTTTTCCAGACTAGTCCAGAGGTTGTTTGGGGATTAATCGCCTCATTATTTATCGGTAACACTTTGCTCTTGGTGCTTAACCTGCCTTTAATTCGTTTCTGGGTGCTTTTACTTAAGATTCCAACACATTACTTGTATGCAGGAATTACTACTTTTGCCCTACTGGGTGCCTATGCATTAAATAACTCCACCTTCGATCTGCAAGTGGCATTGGCTGTGGGAGTGATCGGCTATTTGTTCCGCAGATTTGGCGTCCCCATCACACCACTCATTATCGGTGTGATTTTGGGGCCATTAGCTGAACTGCAATTCAAGCGCGCACTTCAAATTAGCCAAGGTGACTGGCATATCTTGATTGCCGGCAGCTTCCCAAAGATCATCTACGGCATATTATTGCTCGTCATTATTGGGCCACTTGTCTGGAACTTTAAGAAAAAATTTGCAGTTGCGAAATAGATGAGTTCAGACAAGCTCTTGCCTTGGGCTAAACCTTTACTAATTTCATCCACGCTGACCCAAGCAACTATCTATGTTTTGCGTCCGATGATTACTTATCGAGCGCTAGAACTTGATGCCAATGCTGCGCACATTGGTTTGATTGCATCGGTCTATGCTCTTTTTCCAGTTTTGCTGGCACTTCAATTTGGCAAGTGGGTGGGGCGAATGGGTGAAGCCAAATTCATTATCTATGGAACGTTAGCGATGCTGCTAACTTCTGCAGGACTCATGGTTGCCGATTCAATACTTTGGCTATCAATTGCAGCAGCGTGCGCAGGCACTGCACATTTAGCATGCATGGTGGGTGGGCAGTCCATGGTTGCACTTCGTGCACCTCGTGAGAGCTATGACAGATATTTCGGTTTCTATACTTTCAGCGCATCGGTTGGACACATGCTTGGCCCGATAGTTGCAGCAGTTGTTGCAGGATCAAATGGAAATCTACCCAAATCCACGTCGAATGCCTTCTTACTTGGAGTTGCATTAACAATCTTTGCACTCTTCCCTGTTATTAGATGGAGAAATGAGCGACCAACAGTTGTTGCACAGCAAAACTCTGAAGGAACATATAAGACGGCTTTAAACTTGGTTAAACGTCCAGGAATCCTTGCAGCCATCTATATCTCTCTTGCAATCTCATCGGCTGCCGATGTTTTAGTAGTTTTCTTACCCTTATTTGGAACTGAGAATAACTTCTCGCCTTATGTAGTCGGTGCAATCTTGGCTATCCGCGCAGGAACGACGATGCTTTCAAGGCTCTTCTTAGGAAGATTGAGCGAGCGATTCACTACATTCCAACTGCTCTGGTGGAGCACAGTGATCTCAGTTATTGCCTGTGCTGCAATGGCATTTGCACACACGCCACTCACACTTGGACTCATTGTTTTTGTTGCAGGCTTCTCACTTGGTATCGGACAACCTTTAACGATGTCTTTAGTTTCTCAAAAGACGCAAAGTGAAGAACGAGCATTAGCCGTCTCTGCTCGCTTAATGGGAAATCGATTAGGGCAGTTTTTAGTGCCGGCAGCAGCCGGTATTGCAGCTGCGGCTTCTGGGGCAGGGGCGGTCTTTATTGGCCTTGCAATGCTTTTGGGTAGCTCGCTTTTAAGCGTGAAAAAAGAGTAGATGTGGCCTGAGTTACACCCATGTAATTCAATGGGGCCGATTTCCCTTATCTGAGCCCGGCCTCTAAACTACGACTTCGCTTGTTTCACGCTCAAAACAGAAATGTGGTTATAGCTTGGCTAGTAAAGATGGTGCCATCGAAATGGAAGGCACTGTTGCTGAAGCGCTACCAAATGCAATGTTTCGCGTGGAGCTAACAAATGGACATAAAGTCCTCGCTCACATTAGTGGCAAGATGCGCAAGAACTACATTCGCATTCTGCCTGCCGATCGTGTGATCGTGGAAATGAGTCCGTATGACCTTACAAAAGGTCGAATTATTTATCGTTACAAGTAACGAAGGAGCACAACGACATGAAGGTTAATCCAAGCGTTAAGAAGATTTGCGATAAGTGCAAAGTCATTCGCCGCAAGGGTCGCGTCATGGTCATTTGTGAAAATCTTCGTCATAAGCAACGTCAAGGATAGATAAGTACTAACAAACTCGTAATACGACTTTTAGGAAACTAAAAGACCTTTGGACTGGTAGGCCAGAGAACAGTATTGCGGAGGACCTCCAGATATAGATAGGTAGATACATGGCGCGTCTTGTTGGTGTCGATCTTCCGCGCGAAAAGCGCTTGGAAGTCGCACTCACTTATATTTTTGGAATGGGTCTTACCCGTTCTCAAAAAACATTAGCAGCAACTGGGATTAGCCCAGATATTCGCGTGAAGGACCTGCAAGAAGCAGATCTAGCAAAACTACGTGAATACATCGAAGCAAACTTCAAAATCGAAGGTGACCTTCGTCGTGAAATTTCCGGCGACATTCGTCGCAAGGTTGAAATCCAGAGCTACCAAGGCATTCGTCACCGTAAGGGACTTCCTGTTCGTGGTCAGCGCACACATACAAATGCGCGTACACGTAAGGGTCCTCGTAAGGCAATTGCAGGTAAGAAGAAGGTGACTAAGTAATGGCCGCTCCTAAAACTAAGACTGCCCCAGCAGCTAAGGGCAAAGTTAAAATTCGCAAGAAGGAAAAGAAGAATGTTGCCGTTGGTAAAGCTTTCATCAAGAGCACTTTCAACAACACAATCATTTCTATTACTGATCCAACCGGCGCTGTTATCTCTTGGTCATCATCTGGCCAGGTTGGTTACAAGGGCTCACGTAAGTCAACTCCTTTCGCAGCACAGCTTGCAGCAGAAGCTGCAGCTCGTCGCGCACAGGAGCATGGCTTAAAGAAGGTAGATGTCTTCGTTAAGGGACCTGGTTCCGGACGCGAAACTGCAATCCGTTCATTGCAAGCAGCTGGCTTGGAAGTTGGTGCCATCTCTGATGTAACACCTGCTCCACACAACGGTTGCCGCCCATGTAAACCACGTCGAGTTTAAGGAAGGAAGAGAATAAATGGCTCGTTATACCGGAGCAGACTGCAAGCGTTGCCGTCGCGAAAAAGTAAAGCTCTTCCTTAAGGGCGCAAAATGCGATGGACCAAAGTGTCCGATCGAATCACGTCCTTATCCACCAGGACAGCATGGCCGTGGCCGTGCAAAAGAATCTGAATACCTCATGCAGATGCGCGAAAAGCAAAAGTGCGCACGTATTTACGGTGTTCTAGAAAAGCAGTTCCGTGGTTATTACGAAGAAGCTAACCGTAAGCAGGGCAAAACTGGTGAAAACCTTCTTGTCATTCTTGAAACTCGTCTAGATAACGTTGTATTCCGTGCAGGCTTTGCAAAGAGCCGCGACATGGCGCGTCAGCTAGTACGTCACGGTCACTTCTTAGTCAATGGCAAGAAGGTAAACATTCCTTCATTGCGTGTCTCTGCGATGGACATCATTGATGTTCTTCCCAAGTCATTAGATCTCACACCATTCATCGTGGCTAGCGCTGAACTTGGCGAGAAGGCAGTTCCTGCATGGATGGAGGTTGTTGGCTCTCAAATGAGAATCATCATTCACTCAGTTCCTGCACGTGCCGTCATCGATACCCAGGTTCAAGAGCAGCTCATCGTTGAACTTTATTCTAAGTAATTTTTAAAAGCCTAGAGCTACCAAGCAAAGGGCATGCACGCAGTACTAGTACGACCAAAGTGGAAATCAAATAGAGGATTTCCCTTAAACGAAGAGGAGCAACAGTGCTAATTGCACAACGTCCCAGCCTCAGTGAAGAAGTAATTTCCGAGAATCGCTCACGGTTCATCATTGAACCGCTAGAGCCAGGCTTCGGTTACACGCTAGGCAACAGCATGCGCCGTACATTGCTTTCATCTATTCCAGGTGCAGCAGTGACAAGCATCCGCGTTGCCGGTGCACTTCATGAATTCACCACTCTTGAAGGCGTAAAAGAAGATCTCACCGATATCGTTTTAAATATCAAGAACTTGGTATTTTCATCAGATAGCGATGAACCAGCCGTTGTCTACATCCGCAAGTCAGGTGCCGGTCCAGTAACTGGTGCAGATATTGCCGTTCCTTCTGGGGTTGAAATTCATAATCCATCACTTCACTTAGCAACACTGAACGGCAAGGGATCTCTTGAGATCGAACTTACCGTTGAGCGTGGTCGTGGCTATGTCACTGCAGTCCAGAACAAGCAAGCTGGTGCTGAAATCGGTCGCATCCCTGTTGACTCAATCTATTCACCAGTTTTGAAGGTTACATACAAGGTAGAGGCAACTCGCGTTGAACAGCGCACAGATTTCGATCGTCTTGTTGTAGATGTAGAAACTAAATCATCAATGAAGCCACGCGATGCAGTTGCATCAGCTGGCCGTACATTGGTTGAATTATTTGGTCTAGCACGCGAACTTAATCTTGAGGCCGAAGGCATTGAGATGGGGCCATCTGTTATGGATGCAGCCCTTGCTGCAGATCTTGCTCTTCCCATCGAAGATCTAGATTTAACAGTTCGTTCATACAACTGCTTGAAGCGCGAAGGCATTCACACAGTTGGTGAGTTGATTGCTCGTTCAGAGGCTGATCTACTTGATATCCGTAACTTTGGTTCAAAATCTATCGATGAGGTCAAGGCAAAGCTTGTCTCAATGGGAATGTCACTTAAGGACAGTCCAGCTGGATTTGATCCAACGAAGCACCAAAACTACAACGCAGCAGTTGACGATGAATTCGTCGATGCAGATCAGGCCTAGGAGAAAAAGAAATGCCAAAACCAAGTAAAGGTCCTCGTTTGGGTTCAGGCCCATCACACGAACGCTTACTCCTACGCACTCTTGCAGAGCAGTTGTTCGAGCACGGCAAGATCACAACAACCGAGGCAAAGGCTAAGCGCCTGCGCCCATTAGCGGAGAAGCTCATTACTTTTGCTAAGAAGGGGGATCTTCCTGCGCGCCGTCAAGTGATGGCACAGATTTCAAATAAGAGCGTTGTACACACTCTTTTCACTGACATCGCTCCACGCTTTGCTGCACGTAATGGTGGATACACCCGCATTACTAAGGTCGGTCCTCGCAAGGGTGACAACGCACCTATGGCAGTCATTGAAGTTTTAACTGAGAAAGATAACTAAGTCTAAAACCTTAGAAATTAACTCTTATGACGGAACCCACTCTCTACCCAGAGAGTGGGTTTCTTCGTGTAAGAATTGATTTATCCTACGATGGTACTAATTACTCAGGCTGGGCGAGGCAACCTGATCAACGTACGGTGCAAGAAGAGATTGAGAATGCACTTTCGACTATTACACAAAGCCCCATAGAAACAATTGTTGCCGGCAGAACTGATGCTGGAGTCCATGCAACCGGACAAGTCATTCATGTCGATGTTCTAGAGAGCACAAGCCTTGATGATTTAGCTTTTAAGTTAAATCGCATGTTGGATGAAGATATACGGATCAACAAAGTAGCAGTGGCTACTGGGGCTTTTCACGCCCGCTTTTCTGCCACCCGAAGGTATTACAGATACAAGATTATGGATGGTAACGATCCAGTTCCACCAATCAATCGCTTTGATATCACACCGTGGTATCGCACCTTAGATGTTGATCTACTCAATGCCGCCAGCGCTTTATTGGTTGGTGAGCATGATTTTGCGGCTTATTGTAAATTTCGTGAAGGAAGCACAACAGTTCGAAACCTTGTGCGCTTTGATTGGGTGCGCAATAGTGAAGGTATTGTGGTTGCGCATGTAGCTGCCGATTCATTTTGCTATTCCATGGTGAGAAATCTTGTCGGAGCAGCTGTCTGTGTTGCCGAAGGGCGCTTTGGGCCCGATTGGATTCAAGCGACCTTGCTCAATAAAGAGCGAATCTCCGATTCCCTTGTTTTTCCATCCCGGGGCCTGACTTTGTACCAGGTGGACTACTGAGAATGAGGCTATTTTGACCCATTCGCGCTGCACGGGTACCCTAATCCTCTGCCCTTGAAAGGGGCTTGGTAGCAATTTAGCGAATGAGAAGGTAGGCAATAGCGTGCGTACATACAGTCCAAAAGCTGGTGATGCAGTCCGTAAGTGGCACATCATCGATGCACAAGATGTGGTCTTGGGCCGTCTTGCAACACATGCTGCCGTTCTACTTCGTGGAAAGCACAAGCCAACATTTGCACCACACATGGACATGGGCGACTTCGTTATCGTTATCAACGCTGACAAGATTGCGCTCTCTGGTAATAAGTCAGCGCAGAAGTGGGCTCACCATCACTCAGGTTTCCCAGGCGGTTTAACTTCTACTGTGTACGGAGAACTTATTGAGAAGCACCCAACTCGCGCAGTTGAAAAGGCGATTAAGGGAATGATTCCTAAGAACCGCCTTGGCCGCGATATCGCTTCAAAACTCAAAGTTTATGCAGGACCAAATCACCCACATGCAGCACAAGCACCAACACCATATGTATTCGATCAAGTTTCACAAATTGTGAAGTAAGGGATGACAATGTCAGAGAACACAACAGATTTCGATCTCGATGAGGCCGAGGTTCCTACTTCATACTCTTCTTCAACTCCAGCACCAGCAACTAATCGCCCAGCTATCAAAGCTCCAGGTCGCGGAACAGGTCGTCGTAAAGAGGCAGTTGCACGTGTTCGCTTAGTTCCAGGAAGCGGCAAGTGGGTTGTGAATGGAAAGACTCTTGAAAACTATTTCCCAAATAAGGTTCACCAACAGCTAGTGTCAGAACCATTTCGCACAGTTGGTGCAGAGAATTCATACGATGTCTTCGCCCGTATCAATGGTGGCGGAGTTTCTGGTCAAGCTGGTGCGCTACGTCTTGGCGTTGCACGTTCACTTAACCAGATCGATGAAGAAGCAAACCGTCCAGCGTTGAAGAAAGCCGGATTCCTTTCACGTGATGCACGTGTTATCGAGCGCAAGAAATACGGTCTGAAGAAGGCACGTAAGCGTTCTCAATACAGCAAGCGTTAATTCACTTTTTCTAGCAAAGGAGTTCCAATGGCGCTCTTTGGTACTGATGGAATTCGTGGCTTAGCCAATCGCGATTTAACTGCAGAGATTGCTTTAGATGTCTCTGTAGCAGCTGCGCATGTATTGGTAGAAAGTGCATCAAATAAGGATCATCGCCCAACAGCAATAGTCGGTCAAGATTCACGGGCATCTGGAGAGTTCTTAGAAGCAGCTGTTGTTGCTGGTTTAACTAGTGCTGGAATCAATGTTTATCGCGTTGGCGTATTACCCACTCCTGCAATTGCACACCTTGTGGCCCAATCAAAAGCAGACCTCGGTGTCATGATCAGCGCTTCACATAACCCAATGCCAGATAATGGAATTAAGTTATTTGCCCGCGGTGGCGGCAAATTAGATGATGCCATTGAAGCGCGTATTGAAGCTCGCATGGGTGAACAGTGGCAGCGCCCCACAGGTGACAATGTGGGCCGTGCAATCAATGATGAGAGCGCAACAGAGCGATATCTCAAGCATCTACTCTCATCCGTTGAGACGCCTCTTAAAGGTTTAAAGATTGTTGTGGATTGCGCCAACGGTGCATCATCATTTGTGGCACCTGAGGCATATCGCAGAGCAGGGGCTGAAGTAGTTGCCATCTTTAATAGTCCAAATGGGTGGAACATTAATGATAATTGCGGTTCTACCCACCTTCACCAACTACGTGCTGCAGTTATTAAAGAAGGTGCCGATGTTGGAATTGCCCATGATGGTGATGCTGATCGCTGTTTAGCAATTGATGCAGCTGGAAATGAAATTGATGGCGATCATATTCTGACTTTGTTGGCCCGCGGTTTCAAAGCTCGTGGCAAGTTAAAGGGCAATACTGTTGTTGGCACAGTAATGAGCAATCTTGGTTTCATGCATGCAATGAAAGATGCTGGAATTGATGTTGTTACAACACCGGTAGGAGATCGCTATGTCCTTGAGAACATGATTGCTAATGATTATTCACTAGGCGGGGAACAATCGGGCCATGTGATCATGCGCGATCTTGCAAATACCGGAGATGGAATTCTGACTGCGCTGCAGCTTCTACAAGAAATAGTTCGCTCGGGTAAGACTTTGCAGGAATTAGCATCGACAATGGTGCGCTTTCCTCAAGTATTGATTAATGTTAAAGATGTTAAGAAAGAAAAGTTGGCAGATTCTGCAGTAATAACAGCGGCAATTAAATCGGCTGAATCACGATTGGCTGATAGTGGGCGAGTATTACTGCGTGCATCCGGCACTGAAGCCTTAGTCAGAGTCATGGTAGAAGCTGCCAGTGATAGCCTTGCCCAAGAAGTTGCAAGAGAACTTGCAGATATTGTTAAAAGCGAACTGGGGTAAGAATCTATGTGTGGAATTGTGGGATATAGCGGGCCACAATCTGCAGCAACGCCTTTAATCGAAGGTCTACGCCGACTTGAATACCGTGGCTATGACTCAGCAGGAATCGCACTTGGAACTCCCAGCAAACTCTTTATTGAAAAGAAAGCTGGAAAGCTTTCAAATCTTGAAGGATCTCTAGATTCATCTCTTCCAGTAGTTCATTCTGGAATTGGTCACACACGCTGGGCAACCCACGGTGGACCAACTGATGGCAATGCCCATCCTCATGTTGATAACGAAGGCAAGTTAGCTGTTATCCATAATGGAATTATTGAAAACTACTCAGAGCTTCGAAAAGAGTTAGAGGCGCGCGGACATACCTTTTCTTCAGAAACTGATACAGAATCAGTTGCACACCTTCTCAGTGATTTGCGCAAAAAACACAAGGGAGATTTATCTGCAGCGATGCGTGAAGCAGTGAAAGCCTTGCGAGGCTCATTTACGCTCCTTGCAATTCATGGAGATGCACCAGAGGTTGTAGTTGGTGTTCGCAGAAACTCACCTTTAGTTGTTGGGTTAGGTGAGGGAGAGAACTTTATGGCCTCTGATGTTGCAGCATTTATCGATTACACCAAACGGGCAATTGAGCTTGGCCAAGATGAAGTAGTCACAATGACTCCAACGTCGGTGGTAATTACTGATCTAGAGGGCAGGCAAGTCACACCCAAGGAATATCACATAACGTGGGATGCAAGCGCTGCGCAAAAGGGTGGCTTTACGCACTTCATGCTCAAGGAAATCTTTGAACAACCTAAGGCCGTTGCCGATACCTTGATTGGCCGTCTAAGTGATAACAAGCAGATTGTTTTAGATGAGCTGCGCATGGGCGCTGATGAGATCCGAGCGCTAAAGAAGATTACTGTCATTGCTTGTGGCACCGCCTATCACGCAGGTCTAGTTGCTAAGTATGCAATTGAAAAGTGGGCAAAGATTCCAGTCGATGTTGAGATTGCTAGTGAATTTAGATATCGCGATCCGATTATCGATTCAGGCACATTAGTTATCGCTATTTCACAATCAGGTGAGACTATGGATACTTTGATGGCTGTGCGACATGCTAAAGCTGCTGGCGGTCGAGTTTTGGCGATCTGCAATACAAACTCTTCAACAATTCCACGTGAATCTGATGCGGTTCTCTATACACACGCAGGTCCCGAAATCGCTGTTGCTTCTACTAAAGCCCTGCTGACGCAGATGGTGGCGGTGTATTTGATCGGACTTCACTTGGCGCAAGTAAATGGTGCGCTTAAAGACGCCGAAGTAGAAAACCTGTATAAAGAGCTTTTGGAACTGCCGGGAAAGATTGAACAGATTCTTGAGACTGTAGAACCGATGCGCGCTCTGACTCGCAGTTTTGCTGATAACAATATTGTCTTGTTCTTAGGCAGAAATATCGGATACCCAGTTGCACTTGAAGGTGCTCTGAAGTTAAAGGAACTTGCCTATATTCATGCCGAAGGATTTGCTGGTGGGGAACTCAAGCATGGACCGATTGCTCTCATTGATAAAGGAACACCAGTAATTGCAATTTTGCCTGCAGGACATGAGCATGCGTTGGATGAAAAAATGCTCAGTAATATCCAAGAAGTAAAGGCTCGAGGTGCTCGCGTTATTGTCATTGCTGAAGAAGGCGCACTGGTTGAAGGTGCAGAGCACATTATTCGCATCCCAGTAGTTCCAGCTCTTTTCCAGCCAGTCTTGGCCACTGTGCCGTTGCAGGTATTTGCTTATGAGATGGCAGTAGCACGTGGCAATGATGTTGACCAACCGAGAAATTTGGCAAAATCAGTTACAGTTGAATAGATGCAAACAGAAACTCAACTTCGCAGAAAACAGATGGATCGCGCATTGCGCTGGTCTTTGCTGCTATTTACTGGCTTTCTTTTAGTTACACAGCAAGTTCTTACCTTTGGACCATTAGTTGAATATGACAAAAAGATTAATAGTGATCCCAAACCACAGTTTGAAGGTCTTGCTGGGTTTCTACTTCGCAGATTAGATGATTTGGGACTTCGTGGATTAACAGCAACGGTTTTGATTCTGGCTGCATCTTTTATCGCATATAAGTTCAAAACTTGGCGACCGCTAAACTTAGCTTTTCTATCCTTGATCTTGTTGAATGTAGTGGTTGGAGTTTTTAAATTATTCCTAGGTAGAACTAAGCCTCGAGATGGTTTTGATTTATTACATGTGGGTGGGATGTCATATCCCAGTGGACATGCATCGAACGCTGTTTTGTCGTGGGGAATTTTGGCATACCTAATTTATAGATATGCAAAGGTTGATAGATATCAAGGCCGTTTAGCCAGTGCTGGTGTTGTGGTGATTTCATTAACAATTTGCATCGTTTCACTTATTCGACATACCCATTGGTTTACTGATTTATTAGGGGGCCTGTTTATTGGTAGTGCTTTGCTTGTGGCAGTCATTGCCGTTGATCGCTACGTTCCCTCTAAGAGCCAACTGCACTAGACTTAACCACATGATTGATGGAATCGGCATTGATGTCGTTGATATCGAGCGATTTAAGTCCTCATTAGAACGAACTCCGGGATTACTTGAAAAGCTGTTCACAATCAATGAACAAACGAAACCAATCCATTCACTTGCTGCACGTTTTGCAGCAAAAGAAGCCCTCGCCAAAGCTCTAAGTGCTGGCAAAGGCCTGAGCTGGCATGAGGCTGAAGTGGTTAATGAAGAGAGTGGAAAGCCAGTTTTTCTCTTTCGGGGTGAGATTGCTGATTTAGTTGATGGGGCCCATGTTCACCTCTCCCTTTCACATGATGCAGGTATTGCATCTGCAATGGTGATTGTGGAGCGCACGTAATGGAGCACCGCGCTGAAGCTCGTATTGACCTACTTGCGCTGGCTTCAAATATTTCACACTTAAAAGCCGCCTCTCAAGTAGATCTCTTGGCAGTTGTCAAAGCAGATGCGTATGGACATGGCTTAGTTGAAATTGGATTAGCTGCAGAAAAAAGTGGTGCTGATTGGTTAGGTGTGGCATTACTAGAAGAGGCAATCTCACTTCGCGCCCATGGTGTGCGCATTCCTATTTTGGCTTGGCTAGTTCCACCAGGATCAGATTTTGATTCAGCTGCAAAGCATGACATTGACGTAGCAATTGCATCTCTTGCAACTTTGAGGCAAGTTTCACAACTACCAAACAAACCACGCATTCATATTGAGGTCGATACAGGAATGACTCGTGGTGGTTTTCTGGATGAATGGGATGATCTACTTAAGGCAGATTTTTCTCAAGTAGAGGTTGTGGGAATTTTCTCTCACTTTGCACGAGCCGATGAAGCGGGTCAGCAACAAAACTTTGATCAACTCAAAGAGTTTAAGAAAAAGATTGAGCAGTTAATGGCAGTTGGGATTAATCCACCCATTAAACATTTATCTAACTCTGCAGCTACTTTGCTAGATCATGCCTCCGCCTTTGACATGGTGCGCACAGGTATTGCGATGTATGGGTTAAGCCCGGATATTCAAACAATGGGAGATAGCAAGAAACTTGGTTTAAAGCCAGTTATGCAACTTCGAGCTAAATTACATTTAGTCAAGCCGGTTCCTGGGGGCTCACCAGTCGGTTATGGTGCAACAGCAGTTACAGAAAAAGAGACAAAACTTGGCGTGGTTGCCATGGGTTATGCCGATGGAATTCCACGTATTGCGCAAGGTGCGGGAGTATTTATAGATGGCAAAAGAGCTCCAATAATTGGGCGAGTTTCCATGGATCAATTTGTTGTTGATTTAGGGGTGAACTCCACCGCCACGTCAGGTGATTGGGTCATTGTCTTTGGTGATGGCTCCCACGGTGAATACACCGCCGATGATTGGGGTAAGGCATCGTTATCAATTAATTATGAAATCGTGACAAGAATCGGGCCAAGAGTGCCTAGAATCTACGCACCCCATGTCTACTAATATTGCAGCGCTGCGTGTCGAAGGTGTCAATATCTCCTTCGGCGGCCTTCGCGCTCTCAATGATGTCTATTTAGAGATTGGTAAGAATGAAGTTGTTGGATTAATCGGCCCCAATGGTGCCGGCAAGACAACTCTCTTTAATGCCCTCTGCGGTTTAGTCACACCGGATTCAGGCAAGTTTTTCTTAGATGGGAAAGAGCAAGACTTTCCACAGACTTCCAATTTAGTTGATTTAGGAATTGCGCGCACTTTGCAAGGTGTCGGATTATTTGGAGATTTAACAGTTCTTGAAAATGTGATGGTTGGAGCGCAACACTTGGCGCACTCTGGGCTAATTTCTGCAGCGCTAGGGCGCAGCGGCAAAGATGAAAAAGAGATTCGAACACGATCTTTTAGTGCGCTAGAGCGTGTGTATGCAGGTGGACTAGCTAATCGTCGTGCAGATACTTTGTCATATCCTGACACAAAGCGAGTTGCTATTGCACGTGCACTTGTTAGCGAACCAAAGATTTTGATGTTGGATGAACCTGCTGGCGGCTTAGGTTCACAAGATATTGAGTGGATGAACCTTCTAATTCGAAATTTGAGTGCATCGATGTCGGTGCTTCTAGTTGAGCACCATATGGATGTTGTTATGTCGGTGTGTAGCAAGCTATATGTTCTTAACTTTGGTGAGGTAATCGCAAGTGGAAGTTCCGAGACAGTGCGCCGAGATCCTGCTGTTATGGCTGCTTATTTAGGAACAGGTGCCTAAATGAGCCTGAATGTTTCCAACTTAACTGTTCACCATGGTGCAATTTGTGCAATAAGTCAGGTATCAATCGCAGTTCCAACTGGCACGTTGGCGGCGATGATTGGCTCAAATGGTGCTGGTAAGACAACACTTCTACGCACGCTCTCTGGCTTAAAAACACCAACCAATGGCTCAATCATGTGGAAGGGTGAAAAGATTATTGGGCTCAAGCCTGAGGCCTTAGTTCGCCGAGGCATTTCACATGTTTCTGAAGGTAAATCAGTTATTCCAGAGTTAACTGTTCGAGAGAACTTAGAATTAGGTGCGATTTGGCGACGCAATGCCAAGGAGTCAAAGGAATCAATTGACCAAGTTGCTTCGATTTTTCCACGATTAGGTGAGCGAATTCAACAACGCGCAGATACTTTGTCCGGTGGTGAAAGACAGATGTTAGCTATCGGGCGCGCAATTATGGCTAAGCCACAACTTCTACTTCTAGATGAACCATCTCTTGGTCTTGCACCGTTAGTAGTTGAGCAGATTTTTCAGACAATTCGTGACTTAACAACCTCAATGAATTTAACGGTTTTGTTAGTTGAACAAAATGCCATGGGTGCTCTTAAGATTGCAGATCTTGGAATTGTTCTCAATCTTGGAAAAATAGTGGCAATTAATCATGCCCAAGCCCTCATCGATGATCCGGCTGTGCGCGCAGCTTATTTGGGGTATTAATCATGGACCTACTTAATACTTTCTTAATCGGCATTACTGCCGGAACTATTTATGCCTTGATGGCCATTTCCATGGTTTTGGTTTGGCGCAGCACGCGCGTTGTTAACTTTGCGCAAGCAGGTATGGCTCTACTGTCAACCTACTTTGGCTATGAAGCAGTTACCAGACTTGAATCTTTTTGGATTGCGCTACCGGTAGCTATGATTGGCGGAGCCTTAGTTGCAGCTCTTGTTGAAATGATATTAATTCGTTTACTGGTAAAACACAGCACATCTGGCCCGATTGCAGGTGTTGCTCCGATCATTGCGACTCTAGGATTATTGGGTGTTATTCGTTCAATTTCGGCGATGATTTGGGGTGGCCAAGATCTACGAATAGTTGGGCCAGTATCAAATGATGGCTTCACAATTAATGCAACTACATTGGTATTCTCACCGCTCAAGCTTTTAATCCTTGTAACTGTTTTGGTATTGATGTTGATTCTTTCGGTTATTTTTCAAAAAACCAATATTGGTTTAGCTCTGCGAGCTTCTGCCTATGCACCAGAGATTGCGCGTTTGTCTGGAATTAAAGTTGATTGGGTTCGCACACTAGGGTGGGCATTAGCGGGAGCAACTGGTGCAGTTGCTGGAATGTTTCAAACAGTTAATGGCAATGGAACTTTGTCTCCAGATTCAATTGAGTTTTCCCTTCTTCTTGTTTCAGGATTTATCGCCGCGGTTATTGGTGGCTTAGATAGTTTGATTGGTGCGGTAATCGGTGGGCTTGTATTAGGTCTGATGATTTCTTTTGTGCTGATGTATGTAAGCAGTGGGCTCTTCTTTATTGCTCCGTTTGTAATTTTATTGACTATCTTATTTATTAGGCCTCAAGGTGTATTTGGAGCTAAGGCGGCCCGCCGTGCATAAGAAGCAGTCGAGAGATATTGTTCTTTTCATTCTTGGTGGAGTCGTACTTTATTTCCTCAGTGGGGTAGTCGATGAGTTACGTGTGTATCAAGGTGCAACAATTGCTGTTTATGTCATCGCAATCTCCTCCATTATTCTATTGACAGGTTACTCTGGTCAGGTTTCATTAGGTCATGGTGCCCTGATGGCAGTTGGTGCATATGCTGCAGCAGTTGCACACATTGAACTAAAACTTCCAATCATCCTATGTTTTGTGATTGCAGTTCTAGCTTCAGCTGTCGGCGGTGCCCTCCTTGGTGCCGCTGCTGCGCGTTTATCAGGACCATATCTAGCAGGAACAACTTTGGCACTTGCAATTGGTTTGCCGTCTCTTGCTAATCAATTTGGCGTTCTAGGTGGTGAACAAGGACTTCTCTTTGATGTTGGTTTCCCTCCACTTTCTTTAGGTGAAGAGTTCACGCAGTACAAATGGTTCTTCTGGATTGCAGGTCTTGCCGCTCTGATCTCAATGTGGGCCATTAAAAATATATTGGGCTCTCGCTATGGACGCACGTGGAGGGCTATCCGAGGCAATGACGTTGCCGCCCAGCTCTGTGGCATCAATATCGCCCGATCTAAGATCCTGGCCTTCACTATTAGCGCTGGAATAGCCGGTTTGGCCGGAGCGTTGCTCTCTATGACCATAGGCACCGTTTCCCCGAGCGCATTTCCCCTTGCCCTCTCATTTTCCCTACTGACTGGGGCAGTTTTATCTGGCATAACTACCCTTGCAGGCGCCATGATTGGGGCAGTGGTACTGGTGGCTATTCCAGAGATCGCCGATGTGGTGGCACACCGCATCGGAAGCTCTGAACGGGTCACCACAAACTTGCCGGGCTTTTTAGTGAGCGCGTTATTGATTGTGACTGTTCTATTTGTTCCAAATGGACCAGTTGAACAACATCGCGCACGCAAAGCCAAGCATTTAGCGTCACAGAAGTAAAAGTTTTACCTCTTGTAACAAACCCTCGATGGAAGGAAACACATGAAAGCAATGAATCGCCGGAAACTGATAACAGTTTCAGCGGTACTTGCCGCAGTGAGCTTGGCTGTTACAGCAGTCCCAGCGCAAGCGGCTGAAGTGGGAGTCTCATCTTCGGAGATCAAACTCGGAATGACACTTCCAATGACAGGTACAGCATCACTTGGTTATAACAAGATTCCAGGTGCAGCAAAGGCGTACTTTGATTATCTCAACGCAAATGGTGGAATCAATGGCCGTAAGGTCACACTCGTTGTCAAAGATGATCGTTATGTACCAACTGAGGCAGTAGCAAAGACAAATGAACTTATTCTTAAAGATAAGGTCATGGCCCTTCTTGCTCCACTTGGAACAGCTAACAACAAAGCTGTTGCAGCTTCAGTTAACCCAGCTCGCCGCGGCATCCCTGTTCTATTCGTTAATACTGGATTCAGCGGATTTGCTGATACAAAGAAGTATCCAACTACTTACACGGTCTTGCCTTCATACATCATGGAAGCAAAGATTATGGGCCAGTACATTAAGGATAACTTTGCAGGTAAGAAGATTGGTCTTCTGTACCAGGATGACGACTTCGGTATAGACGCACTCGCTGGATTTAAGACCGCCGGAGTTAACTTCGCAGTCAAGGTTCCTTATGCATCTGGTTCACAAAGTGCCGCAGCCGCAGCCGGATGGATTACAAAGTTCAAGGCTGCTGAAGCCGACGTTGTCATTCTCTTCGGTGTATCTAGCGCAACTTCTGCAATGCTAGGCGTTGCAGCGCAACTTAAGTACGCACCACAGTGGATGCTAGGTTCAGTGGGTGGAGATGCAACAACAATCAAATTGACAGGTGTTCCAGCTGGAGTTCTCTATAACGCAATTGGTTTTTCACCAGTGCCTGCAACAACAGATATGAAGGATGAATACGTCAAACTATTCTCAGATATCTATGCCAAGGCAGTTCCTGGATCACCATTTGATCTCAACGTTCTTCTCGGTATGAACACAGCATTTATGACTGCGCAGGCCCTTAAGGCTGCAGGTCCAAATCCAACACGTAAGTCATTGATGGCAGCAATCGATAGCAAGGGTGCAACATTTGCCAACTCCGCTCTCGTTCCAGCGGCTTACTCACAGACTAGCCACGTTGGATTAACAGGTTACTGGGTTGGTAAGTACTCACCAACTGGTGATCTTGCTCCAGTAGGTGGCACATATGTCACATACACAACCGATTCAGGCGCAGGCGCAGTTGTTAAGTCAACATATGTTCGCCCAGCAATGCCTGCGAAGGGACTACCTAACTAATGAAAAAAGTAAGAATTCTTTCGCTTCTTTCAGTCACAGCACTTGTCACCACTGTTCTTGTATCAGTACCAGTTGCAGCTAACGCTGCACCTGCCTGCGATGGCAAGAGTCCAATTCAGTCATGCGTTGGAGCAACATCAGACGGTGCTCCATATGCAATGCAGGTTCCAGCAAACTTTAATGGAACTGTTGCTTTGTACTCACATGGATACCGCTATAACGTCGATATCCCAGCAGCAATTCCACTTATTGGTGGATACAAAGTAACCAACACTCCGGAACCAGTTCCTGGTGGTAATGCTGATGTTGCTAAATATCTCTTTAGTCAAGGTATTGCAATCGTTGGTTCAGGCTTTGCTCGTCAAGGTTGGAACCCAGATTCTGCAATCAAGACAAACGTTGAGCTCATCGACACATTCAAGAAGCAGTTCCCAAAGACTACAAAAGTAATTGCATGGGGATCATCTCTTGGTGGCGTTATTACTCAAGGTCTGGCTGAAAAGTATCCAAACCTTGTGAGCGCAGTTGCTCCAATGTGTATGGCAGATAACGTAGAACCTGAATTAACAATGGCTGGAGATTTCCTCTGGGGCATTAAGGTTTTATTTGATCCAACAATTAAGGCTGGAAATTATTCAGCTGGAGCTGCTGGAGTTGCTGAGTCATATGCAGACCTAGGCAAGGTCTTTACAGTTATGGGCAAGTTGCAAGGTGGAATTTCTTCTGGTGCATGGCCAGATACTTCCTCTGCAACAGGTAAGTCACTAGCAGCAGCTGGTGTTCCAGTGCGAAGTGCATTGTTACTTCTTGGTCTCATGTCAGGACTACCAACTCAATCAGCACACTTTGATTCAATCTCAGGTCCTGATGGAGCATTGAAGTTGTCCTTCCCACTTGCAGTCAGTCCAGCACTTGCAATTCTAGAAAATGGAACAAATGCTGCAGCACTTGCAATCCTTGCAACTCAAGATGTTGAAATGCAGGCTGGCGGAGCGATCTTTGATAACACAAAGACTGATTACGCAGCACGCGTTGATGCTGAACGAGTAATCTTTAACGCTGCATTGTCTGGTAATACAGTCATTGATGCAATGTTGGGTGCACTCTCAGCAGCCAATCCAGGTGCACCACGAGCTGTTGCAAATCCTGCAGCAGTTGCAAAGATGCGTGCTCTGCACACCAACACTGGAAAGATCAATGTTCCAACTGTTTTGATGGTTGGAGTTGCAGATCCAATTACTCCAGCAGGTGCATCACAGCGTCTAGTTGATTTGTATGCCGCACAGTATGCCGCTGAAAAGGCTGCTGCTTTTAAGGCGTACCAGACAACACGTGACTATAAGAGCCCTACTAACAAACTTCTGATGCTTTGGAATAGAACTCCATCAAGCTATACAACGTTTGCAAGTACTGGAGCTCCAATCACCACAACTCCAGCAGCACAGGGCACAAACCACTGTAACTTCACATCAGCACAACTTGTGTTGGTAGCGAAGTCGTTGGTTCAAGCCTCAAGCACAGGAAAACTCCCTTCAGGTGGAGCGTTGAACACAGCGGTTCGCAAAGCTGGCAACCTCTCAGTTGATAAGGGATTTAGTGCACCTTTGCTCAAGTACTATGGAGACAATTAATACATCGAGGGAAGTAGACGGGGGCTTCGGGAAACCGAGGCCCCCGTTTCCTTTACTCTTATGGCGTGAGAATGCACGTATCAACTGCGCAGCAGATGGTTGATCTCGGCATATCTCTCTCTGTTCACCTTCAAGCTGGTGACCTTATCCTTATTAATGGCCCTCTTGGTGCAGGAAAGACAGTCTTGGCACAAGGTATTGGAAAAGGTTTAGGAATAGATGGGATCACGTCTCCTACATTTGTCATCTCTAGAACCCACAAAGCGCCACTACCCATGATTCACGTGGATGCATACCGCCTCATTGATACCGACAACCCCAACCTTTATTTGGATGATCTGGATTTAGAGACAGAAAACGCAGTCACAGTTGTTGAGTGGGGTGGGGCAGAATCTGCTCGCCTGAGTGAGGATAGATTAGAAATCACAATTGATAGAACTAATGAAGTTCGCCAAGTTGATATTAAAGCCGTTGGCGCTCGCTGGAATGGTTTTGCGCTATGACAATTACTTTAGCTATCGATACTTCTACCTCTCGCACATCAGTTGCAGTTATTGAAGATGAATCAATACTGTGGAGTGGGTATAAAGATGGTGCTACAGAACATGGACCAGCTCTGCCTTCACTGGTTCAAGAAGGCATTAAAGGATTTGCTATCGATGAAGTTGTAGTGGGGATGGGACCTGGTCCATTTACAGGATTGCGTGTGGGAATTGCCTTTGCACGAAGTTTTGCTTTGGCTCGCGGGATTTTAGTACGGGGTGTGTGTTCACTTGATGCCATTGCAGCACAAGTCCATGAGAAGGATTTTATCGTCACTGTCGATGCCCGGCGCAAAGAGGTTTATTGGGCTCGCTATAAAGAAGGAGTTCGTGTGGGCGAACCAGCTGTGAGTTTTCCAGCAGATATTTCAGGTGCCCCCATTCATTCTGATCTTTATCCTGATATGAAAGCCCTAGTTGCACTTTCGGCAAACATAACTGAACCGATGTATTTGCGCAGACCAGATGCAGTGGCAACGGC
>JAGWYO010000042.1 GCA_018969355.1 Actinomycetales bacterium | reverse complement strand
GTTGAGCTGGTGCGCCACCGCCCGAAGGTTGAGCTGGTGCGCCACCGCCCGAAGGTTGAGCTGGTGCGCCACCGCCCGAAGGTTGAGCTGGTGCGCCACCGCCAGGAGGAGGTCCACCACCGCCAGGAGGAGGTCCACCACCGCCAGGTTTAAATGGTTCTTCGCCTTGAACAGGAGTTATTGAAATGATTACTGCCATCAAAATCGGCAGAGAGACCTTTAAAACCCTAAGAAACTGGTTAGCTTTCATCAGTATTTTCCTTTTACGAATATACCTAGTTCTCAAACAAGAGTATTTACAAATAATCCGCTTATTTTCGTCATTGTCAAGGAAATCGAGATTAAATTTCTGCCCACTGCGTGAAATTGAGGGGAGCCCTTCTGGGCAACCTAGTAATTGCGATGTGGGATGGCCACATAAGGGCGAGCCCCCCGTCAGGATTGAACTGACGACCTGCGCATTACAAGTGCGCTGCTCTACCACTGAGCTAGAGAGGCCTACGTGCAAACACGTACCAGTCTTTCGACCAAGGGCGATTATGGCAGTGATTTAGAGAAAATAGAAATCAGGGAGCTTGAACTGGCTGGCGATAGGTTGTGCCCGTGAGATTAGGCGTTCTAGATGTGGGTTCAAATACCATCCATTTACAGGTGATGGATGCCCACCTCGGTGCTCGCCCAGAACCAGCTACTAGTTTTAAAGTTGAACTACGTCTGACGCAGTATCTTGATGCTTCAGGTTCAATTACCCCTCAAGGTATTGAACTATTACATCAAGCCGTAGGTGATTGTGTTACTCACGCAAATGAGAATCACACCGATGAGATTTTAGCTTTTGCCACTTCTGCTATTCGAGATGCAAGAAATGGTGCACAGATTATCGAAGATATTAATCACCGGCACCAGATTGATTTACAAATCCTTACTGGTGATGAAGAAGCTCGAATGACTTTCTTGGCTGTGCGCCGTTGGTTAGGTTGGTCTGCAGGAAAACTCTTAGTTATAGATATTGGTGGAGGTTCACTTGAAATTGCATCTGGTGTTGATGAAAACCCAGAAGCAACGGTCTCCTTGCCGTTAGGTGCTGCGCGCCTAACACGTGATTTTCTAAGTGGAGATCCATATAACTCTAAAGGAGTTAAGTTCTTAGAAGAGTTCGTCAGTAGCAAGTTAGAAGATGAGCTTCCTTTAACACTTCGTTCCCATGATGCAAATCATTTTGTTGCAACAAGTAAGACTTTTAGAACTCTAGCCAGACTCTCTGGTCACATGTTCAATGAAAATCCAAAATATCTGGAAAGCACTAACTTGAAAGCTATGATTTCAAAACTTGCCGATATGACAAATAAATCTCGAGCAGAACTCCCAGGTGTCTCTAATAGTCGATCTCAGCAAATTGTTGCGGGAGCGATAGTTGCCAGGGCTACCATGATGGCTTTAGATCTAGATCGTGTGGAAATATGCCCATGGGCTCTGCGTGAGGGTGTTGTGCTCCGCAGGTTAGATTGGCTCAATAATTAAGCTATAGGTGCTTGCACCCAGTCAATGGCAATGATTTCACCATCTCGATAGTGCAAAACCCATGCCTCGCCTGGTTCAAGTTTTTGATCTAACTGCTTAAAGTTCTTCTTACCAATTAATTTCTTCAAAAGTTTAGGCAAAATAGGGTTGTGGCTACAGATAATGGCGCTTTTACCTTTATCCATCAAATCTTGGGCATAATCAAGAGGGGCTTCTTTGTCTCTAGCAAAGCCATGTTCGCTTAAATCAGCAGAGTAAATGGGATTCATTTCTAGTGATCTGGCCATTGGGTCAATGGTTTCAATACAACGCTGGGCATCGGAGGAATGAATCTCTTGAATGCCATAAGGCAGATAGAGAGAAAGCATGCGTTTGGATTGGATCTGTCCAAGCTGAGCTAGAGGACGATCCCCATCATCTCCATCCCAATCTTCACGCTTAATCGCTTTGGCATGGCGCAAAAGAACAAGTGGTGTTGTACCAGAGTTGAACTCTAGGAAGAAGTCCACAAGTGACTTGTCATCTTCTAACGTTAATTTCTTCTTTGCATCAGCCGGTGATAACCACAAAAGTTGATCCACTTCCTGCACATCAGTAGTTCCAGTTGGCTCACCAATAGCTTGGGCAGACCAATATTTAACAATCTTCTTAACGCCATCTACTTCATATGTAACATTACCAATTTCTGGACCAAATATTGGTGCATACCCAGTCTCTTCCATTACTTCGCGATATGCACAACCAATCATCGTTTCATTAGGATCTAACTTTCCCTTTGGTAAGGACCAATCGTCATAACGCGGGCGATGGATGATCGCTAACTCAATCTTTTTCTTTCCTACTTGGCGCCACAACACTGCGCCAGCAGCGTAAATAACGTGGGATTCATCGCTCATATTTAACGCTCCCTTGAGTAGGTATGGATAAAGGCTGAGTGAACATCAAGCAACCCCTCACCCTTACTGTTCTTAGACACTCTCACCCACTCTGTGCCAGAGAGTTGCCAACTCGAGCTATCTGCGCTCAAACCTAAATCGAGAATCTCTTGTAGGCGGTGCTGATGCTCTTTCTTATCAATGCGCACCAAACTCTCCACGCGGCGATCAAGGTTACGTCCCATTAAATCTGCGCTACCAATCCAATACTCATGATCTCCGGCATTGGTGAAATGGAAGATTCGTGAGTGCTCAAGAAAGCGACCCAAAACAGATTTCACAGTGACATTGTCCGAAAGTCCCTTAATGCCAGGTTGCACAGCACAAATTCCACGGACCAATAAATCAATCTTTACGCCCGCCTGCGATGCCTGATAAATCTTTTCAACAAAGCCTTCGTCCAATATTGAATTGAGTTTGAATTGGATGCCAGCAGGTTTACCTGCCTTATGGTTTTGAATTTCCCGATCAATACGTTCAATGATTCCGGATCGAAGTGTTGAGGGAGCAACTAGAAGTCGAGAATAAGTTGATTGAGGAGCAAATCCAGAGAGTTGGTTAAAGAGCTTTGTTAGATCCTCAGTCAACTCAGGATCAGCGCTAAGTATTCCTAAATCTTCATAAGCCCGTGCTGTTTTTGGATTGTAGTTACCTGTTCCCATATGGCAGTAGCGGCGCAATCCATTTGCTTCATCACGAATAACGAGAGAGAGCTTGGCATGTGTCTTTAGACCCATAAGTCCATACACAACGTGGACGCCAGCAGCCTCTAATTTGCGTGCCCAGCGCACGTTAGCTTGTTCATCAAAGCGTGCGCGGATTTCAATAACTGCTAAAACTTGCTTGCCTGCCTCTGCAGCTTCAATCAAAGCCTCAATAATGGGTGAATCACCTGATGTTCTATAGAGCGTCTGCTTAATGGCCAATGTCTGTGGGTCTTGGGCAGCATTTTGTAGGAACTGCACCACTGAAGAAGTGAAGGATTCATAGGGGTGGTGGAGCAAAATCTCACCTTGGCGGATAGCGGCAAAGAATAAATCGGGGTCTTCTTGATCTACCTCAGAGAGCGCTTTGGCAGTTCTTGATCTAAATCGATCAAACTTCAAATCTGGGAAATCAAGATCTGCAATCTTGTTCAGTGATGTTAAATCAAGAGGGGCGGCGATGTGAATTATATTTTCTGGATTAATCTTTAACTCTTCGGCCAATTTCTCCACAAGTTTTTCATCAACACCATTTTCAATCTCTAGGCGAACCGGTGGTCCAAATCGGCGACGAGCAAGTTCTTGTTCGATAGAAGTTAAAATATCCTCTGATTCTTCTTCATCAAGATCCATATCTTGATTTCGTGTAATACGAAATGTGTAGTGATCTTCAATAATCATTCCAGGAAAGAGTTCCTGAAGGTGAATTGCAATTAAATCCTCAAGTGGCAAAAACCTAGTTGAACCTGTCTTTGCAGTTGCAATAAAGCGGGGCAAAATCTCTGGGACCTTCACACGGGCAAAGAACTCTTCGTGAGAAGTTGGATTCTTCACAATAACTGCTAAATTCAATGACAACCCAGAGATGTAAGGAAATGGGTGTGAAGGATCAACTGCTAATGGGGTTAATACTGGAAAGATTCGATCTTGAAATAATTTAGTGACATACCCACGCTCGGTATTATTGAGTTGATCCCAGTGCACGAATTCAATACCCTCGGCTTTGAGCATTGGCTCAATCTCATTATGGTATGTGAGTGATTGCCGCTCCATCAATTCATTGGTGCGGTGGGAAACCTGCTTCATCAACTCCAGTGGAGTAAATCCAGCAACATTGGCCGCACTTACTCCGTTTTCCAACTTACTCATCAAAGTTGCCACACGGACCATATAGAACTCATCGAGATTAGAAGAGAAAATCGATAGAAATCTCACCCGCTCTAGCAAAGGCATCGTTGGATCTTCAGCCAACTCCAAAACCCGCTGATTAAATGAAAGCCAACTCATCTCGCGGTCGGTGATGTGTTGCAGCTTCATGGGGAAATTGTGTCCTTGTTAAGTGAATTTTAAGTGTCTGGAGAGAGGCTACCAGGCTAATCAAGGACGATTAGGCGCAGTTCTGGGCACAATGGCAGACTTGCGCCCATGATGGTCAATTACTGGATGAGCCCAGAAACTATTTCAGTAAACCGTCTCCCCATGCTCAATATCGAGCACCTAGAAAAAATCAGCCTCGATGGAATATGGCGCTTTCAACTTCTACGTTCTCCTCGTGAGCCTTTAGGCCGCAAGTGGGCAGCAATCCCGGTTCCAGGTTTATGGACGATGCAAGAAGAAAACGATGTGTTTTTCGATAAACCCATCTATACAAACACTCAAATGCCATTTGAGGAACAACCACCATTTGTTCCAGAAGAAAATCCTCATGGTGTCTATGAGCGAGATTTCGATCTACCTGAAAGTTGGATGGGCAAGCGCATTGTTTTGCACCTAGGTGGTTATGAATCTGTAGCAGTTGTATTCATTAACGGAGTCGAAGTAGGTCTTACAAAAGATTCCCGCCTTGCTGCAGAATTTGATGTTACAGGCTTTGTTAAGCGTGGCAAGAACGTTGTGCGCATTGATGTTACTAAGTGGTCTGATGCAACTTTCATTGAGGACCAAGATCAATGGTGGCATGGTGGAATTACTCGTTCTGTAAAACTCTTTGCAACTAACAAGGTTTTTATTGAGCGCTTCTATACAACTGCAGGTCTTGAAAAAGATCTCACCACAGGAACTCTAGATATCCGTGCGCACATCGCCTCCATCGATAACATCTCAACACACAACTACACCTTGCGTACATCTATTGAAGAGCTTGCAAAAGTAAAGGCTGCAAATCTTGAATCAACGCTCAAGGTTTTCCAAGCCCCCAAGTGGACTGAGCGCCCTGAAACGTTAAAGGCTAGAAGTGATGAGTATTTCCACGGCATATTCTGGAAT
>JAGWYO010000016.1 GCA_018969355.1 Actinomycetales bacterium | reverse complement strand
TCTGCTTCAGCAGTTGCTGCATAACCACCGGCAGCGCTGAACTCATGTTCAACGCGGGTGTAGCGATCCATTGCCTTTTCAAGGGCCTCACCTTGAGCCGTTGCCATCTCTTCTTCCACAGCGCGCATGCGATGTGAAATCTGATCTAAATCACGGGCCGAGAGAATGCGCTCGATCACTGTGCCAGGTTCATCGCCAGTGCGTGGATCTTGTGGAAGGTAACCGATTTTTCCGCTGCGATTGACCGCGCCGCCTGCAGGCATAGTTTCACCCGCTAATACTTTTGCAAGCGTGGATTTACCCGCACCATTTCGACCCACAAAACCAATGCGGTCACCGCTATTGATACGCACAGTTACGCCTTTAACCAGCAGGCGAGCACCTGCTCGAAGTTCTAGCGCTTGGGTTGAAATCACGCCGTAGTTTAACGCTTAGAGCTTAGGCAGCGCCAATTCGAGTTTTTCTAGCGGTTGCAAATGACTTACCAACTGCAGTTAATTCATCTGAAACCTGTGCTTTGATCGCATCTTCACTTTTGAGCAGTTTAGTCAGTTCTGTAATCGTTGTTTTTAACTCTTTTTGCTCTGTTTCAAGTTCTAGCTTGCTCATTTTAGTTAAACGACGAAGTGGCATATCCAAGATGTAGGTAGTTTGTTCATCATTTAACTTAAAGTCCTTCATCAACTTTTCTTTTGCAGCAGCTGCATCATCGCTGCCTCGGATAATTTTGATGACCTTATCGATATCGATAATTGCTTTGAGAAGACCATCGACAAGAGTTAAACGAGCTTCGGCTTTTGCTTTGCGGAACGCAGAGCGACGGCGCACAACGTCAATGCGGTGCTCTATGAAGACTTTAAGAAGCTCTTTTAAACCAAGGGTCTGAGGCTTCCCCTTCACCAGCGCCACCGCATTGATGGAGAAGGCATCTTCCATAGGAGTTAAGGCATAGAGTTGTTCCAGGACTGCTTCTGGTTCAAAGCCATTCTTAATCTCAATAACTACGTTGGTGCCAGTCTGGCCATCAGTTAAATCGATGATGTCGCTTATTCCTTGGATTTTCTTGGCCTTTACAAGGGCTGCAATGCGCTCAACGACTTTCTCAGGGCCAATGGTGAAGGGAAGCTCTTTAATAACAATTCCCATTTTGCGAGAGGAAACCTTTTCGATCTCAACGCTTGCACGGACCTTAAAAGATCCCTTACCGGTTGCATAAGCCTCGCGCACACCATCCAGGCCAACAAGTTCACCGCCCGTTGGAAAATCTGGACCTGGAACATATTTCATGAGCTGCTTGACTGTGGCAGCTGGGTTTTCAATTAAAAACTTTGTTGCAGCGATAACTTCGCCTAGATTATGTGGAGCCATGTTGGTAGCCATTCCTACAGCAATTCCAGAGCCGCCGTTAACGAGAAGGTTGGGATAGGCAGCAGGAAGAACAAGAGGTTCAGCTAATTGGCCATCATAGTTTGGACCAAAGTCAACGGTGTTTTCATCGGCTTCTGCAACCATGGCCATTGCAGCAGATGCAAGGCGGGCTTCGGTATAGCGCATCGCCGCAGGACCGGCATCGAGTGAACCAAAGTTTCCGTGACCATCGATGAGTGGAAGGCGCATGGAAAAAGATTGCGCCATACGCACAAGTGCGTCATAGATTGCACCATCTCCGTGAGGGTGCAACTTACCCATTACTTCACCCACTACACGTGCACTCTTAACATGTCCACGCTCTGGGCGAAGTCCCATATCTGCCATCTGATGCAAGATGCGACGGTGAACTGGCTTTAAACCATCACGAGCATCAGGAAGTGCACGTGAATAAATTACTGAGTATGCATACTCAAGAAAAGATTCAGAGACTTCCTTTGAAACATCGATATCAACAATCTTGCCTGGAAACTCACCAGGTTTTGGACCGGCGGGTTTCTTTCCCCTTGCCGCTGATTTCGCGGGAGTCTTCGCAGTTGCCATTGGAGCATTGTGCCAAGAGAGTTGCTTAATCTAGGGGAGGGCGCGCCCCAACAGTTGCTACACACTTTGCCGCTAATGCCGTTCCTGCTGAAAGGGATGCTTCTAAATCATTTGTTTCCAGCCACTTTGGAATAAATCCTGCAGCAAATGAATCACCAGCACCTGTTGTGTCGACCACAGTGGTAGTAACAGCTGACACTTTTGCAACAACGTCGCCAAAAACGGCCATAGCCCCACGAGAGCCTAATTTGATGACAACAAGAGGTGTGTATGCAGTTAAATTTTTTTCTGCCGTTTCAACATCTTTAGCATCACCGAGATAGAGAGCCTCTTCAGCGTTGAGCAGTATTCCATCCATGAGAGAAACCCAGGATAAGACTTCATCACGAGAGACAATCTTCATTGCGCCTGTGGTTGTTGGATCAAAATAGATGGGCTTTCCAGCAGCCTTGATCTTTGCAATCATTGAAAGCACGGCCTCGCGGCTGCGAAAATCTAGTAACGCATAACCACTCAAATACACCCCGTCCACATCATCTAATGGTGGTAGATCACTGACTTCAAGGTCGGCGTTAGCTCCGTTATCTGGAAACATGGTGCGCTCACCATTGGAATCAACCAAGATAACCACAACACCAGTTGGACGGCCCGAATGCATCAAATTCATGTGTTCCACGCCGTATTTATCTAAATCAGAGATAAGGGCAAAACCAACAGGATCATTGCCAACGCGGGCAACTAGTTGAGCTTTGGAATGTGTGCGAGTAATCCAGGTTGAAACATTTGCCGCTTGTCCGCCTGGGTGACTAGATATTCTGCTGGCAGTGTCATTGCCATAGTTGATTGGCTCTTTGAGCTGGGAAATAACATCTAGGGCTAAATCGCCAATACACAAAATCTTTTTCATTTAATTGCCATCGCAATATCTGCTGCTAGTGCGCAGTTGGATTTAATGATTTCAGTGTTGATAGCAAGTGATTCACCTTTACTGGCGGTGTGGAAATGCTCAAGCAAGTATGGTGTTACAAACTTTCCATCAATTCCATCGCGGGCAGCATGTGCTAGGCCAGTTGCCAAGATTTCATCATGGCGCGCTTTATCCATCTGCTTTTGAACTGGATTAGTAACAATCAATGCATGATTGGAAGTTGAGACTTGGCTGCGGGCTTGAATGATTGCAGCGATCTCTTCTGCTGAATCGACGCGGTGTTCGATTTCAAAGCCTGAATCAGTTAAGTAGAAACCAGGAAAGCGGTTGGTCTTATAACCAACGATGCCAATAGCTAGGGTTTCAAGGCGCTCTAAGGTGGCATGAACATCAAGAATTGATTTCACTCCAGCACAGACAACGGTCATATCTAACTGTGAGAGGGCGGTTAAATCAGCAGATTCATCAAATGATTCATTGGCACCTCTATGAACACCGCCAAGACCACCGGTTGCAAATACTTTGATTCCAGCAATTGCTGCGATGTGAGCAGTTGCTGCGACAGTTGTTGCTGCGCTTTTGCCTTGAGCAATGATGATGGCTAGGTCGCGACTGGATGCTTTAGAAATATCATCACGATTAGCAATGGCATCGAGTTCACTTGCTTCAAGACCGATATGAACAACGCCATCAAGGAGTGCGATCGTGGCTGGAACGGCTCCGTGTGCTCGAATTATGCTCTCGCACTCCTGGGCAACTAAAAGATTGGATGGGCGTGGCAAACCATGGCTAATAATCGTAGATTCGAGTGCAACGATGGGCGTTCTGGCTGCAATTGCAGCAGAAACCTCAGTTGAATACTTAATTGCACTCTTCATAGGACAACCTTAGCCGATGTAATGAGAAGATATGAACGTGCATTTGTCCCAGATAACTCCATCGATCTTCACCTCTTTGGGGCTATCGACTTGTACAGACCTTTTAGGCATTGGGCCTTCGCCCAGTGGGCGAGAACTTCTATTTCTTATCGATGGCTTTGGCGCAGATGTAATAGAAAAATACGCCGATGCTATGCCAACTATCACCCGCCTCACGAAGTTTTCAACCATTACAACTTCATTTCCATCTACTACTGCAACATCACTTGCAACGCTAACAACTGGCACCTTGCCTGGTGTGCATGGAATGCTCGGTTACACCGTGCAAGTTCCACGCAGCGGTGGGCGCATCCTTAATGCTCTTAAGTGGGATGAGCGTGTGGATCCCACTAACTGGCAGCCCGTTCCTACATTATTTGAACGCGCAGTTGCGCAAAACATTAACGTCACACATGTTGCAGCTAAACGTTATGAGAACTCTGGCTTTACGCGAGCGGTCTTTCGCGGCGCTAACTACAAAGGTGCAAATGTTTCAGCTGATTTGATTGCGCATACTAGGGCTGCGCTGCAAAAGACGCCTTCTTTTGTTTACCTTTATGTCAATGATCTTGATGTCGCCGGTCACAGTGATGGCGTTGGAAGTGAGAAGTGGTTAGCAGCCCTTTCCATGATTGATCAGATGTTTTCTAACCTCATGAAAGAGATGCCACATGGCACCCGTATTTGGCTCACTTCAGATCATGGAATGGTAAATGCAAGTGAAAAGATAATTATTGGGCAAGATAATCCTTTACTAGAGGGCGTTGCAGTTATTGGGGGAGAGCCAAGAGCCAGACATCTCTATCTCTCACCGGACAATGACAGCATCAGTGCTCGAAGTGAACTAGCTAGTAGATGGCAGGAGTATTTGGGGCAGAAGGCAACTGTTCTTACCCGGGAAAAGGCAATTACATCAAATCTCTTTGGTGTTGAGGTGAGCAGTGATGCACGTGATCGCATGGGTGAAGTTATTGCCATAGCTCAAAGTGGAGTAGTTCTACTAGATCCAGAGCGCGCAGAGAAAGAAGGTGCGATGGTGGGACATCATGGTGGAGATAGCGAGATTGAATCTCTGGTGGGGTTGTTAACTACAGTTTTAAGTTAAAGCCACTTAGATTTTCTAAATTTATAGAACAATACGCCACTTAAAGAGGTGATGATGATGAGCAAAATTGGATAGCTAAATTTCCAGCGCAGTTCTGGCATGAAATCAAAGTTCATTCCATAAATTCCAGCAACCATGGTTGGTCCTGCGGCTAATGCAACCCAAGCAGAGATTCGGCGGACATCTTCATTTTGACGCACTTGTATATGTGCTAAATCAGCTTGCAAGGCAGATGATAAAAGAGAATCCATACCAGATGCATGTTCGCATGCGCGTTGTAGATGATCTAGGGTGTCTCTAAAAAAAGGCTTCAGTAATTCAGGAGTATTGTGATAGGTCTCAGAGACTAATTTTTGAAGAGGGATTACAAGTGGTTCGATGGCATGTCTATATTCGATAATTTCACGCTTAAGAAAATAGATTTCCTGAGAAAATGTTTGCCGTGTTCCTCCAAAAACTTTGTTTTCGAGTTGAATGACATCATTTTCTAACTCAGCAGCGATTGTTGTATAGCCATCGATTACTCGGTCAACTACTGCATGCAACACTGCAAAGGGACCTTGCATAAGAAAATCGGGACGAGCCTCTATTTCATGTCGTACTGAGACAAGTGGTGATCCCTCACCATGGCGGACGATAACGATGAAATGTGAGTCGACAAAGCACATTAATTCACCGGTTGTGATTTCACTTCGGGATTCATTATAGAAAACGGTCTTTAGAACAAAAAATGTTAACCCACCATACTCTTCAATCTTTGGGCGCTGTTGGGCATTAACGGCATCCTCAACAGCTAATGGGTGAAAATTAAGTTCTCCAATAATGTGATCAAACTCTTCTTGCGTGGGACTAGATAAACCAACCCAAACAAATCCACTGTCATTGCGTGCTTCATCTACTAGATCAGATATGTCACCACCGCTCTTAAGACGGATTCCGTTTTGATAAAGCGCTGAATCGACAATCATCCTTATTCACTCTCTGGAGGTTTGATGCCAAACATAATCTCATCCCAGCTAGGAACCTTAGCGCGTGCAACAACACCATCACGAGCTGCCTCATCATCTGGAAGTTCACGGATGACTGCTAAGCGAGGAACCTCTGGCATAGGGGTGATGTCATCGCGCATGGAAGGGTGATTGGCATCTGAATAGATAAGACCAGGTGTTGGCAACTGACGTGCTGGTGGTTCATCGCCCATCATCCACCGTGCATTTTCATCCATGGATGTAAGGATGCGGCGGGCAGTGTCAAAGTTCCATTGCGCAATTCCCACACCACTACTGTTTGGGTAATGCAGCTCAACTGTCCATGTTCCATCCTCATGGCGCCATGTGTTCCAGGAAAGATCTGAGAGATCAATATTGCGAGGAGCAAGACGAGAAACAACAACGCCTAACAAGTTAACTGGATCGCGGCCACCTTCTTTGCGCACAGATACCTGTTGGGCTTGATCGATGATATAGATGCGCTCTTGCAAGATTGGACCAGAAAAGCGTTCGACTTTTTCAATCGAAATATTGTTCTCGCGTGCTAACTCTTCTGCTAACTCACCAGCACGCAAGCGACGCTGAATCTCTTTGATAGAGATAGTCTCACTCTCTTGTTCTGGAACTGCGATAAGACGTGGTTGATTCACTGTGGCGCGTAAAGTGTCGCTAATGCGAACTGTGAACTCATTTCCTTCATTGTCACGAAGGGACAAGTGAGTGCCGTCCTCACTCTTGCCATTTAATCGAAGCTCAGTCACGGTTCAGAGAGTAATGGATGAGCCCCTTATAAACGCGAAAGTAGGGCAGTGTGGCTAATAAAGCTGCACACATAAAACCCAATGGAACCCAAAAGGCGCTTTGTGCCCCATAGGTATCGATGACCCATCCGCCAAGAGCGCTAGAGATTGCACCACCTAACGGCATGCCTGCAACGACCCATGTGAAAGATTCTGTGATCTGTTCACTGGGAACCACTTCTTGCACAACACCATAGGCATTAACAATTAAGGGTGCGATAGCAAAGCCATTGAAGAAGAGCGCGATTGCCAACCAGAGTATTGAGTCTACAAATATAAATGGAATCGATAGAGCAGTAAGAGCAGTTAAAAAGATCAAAAAGCGACCAACGTAGGAAGTTTTCCATTTGATTAAGCCATTAATGATGGCCATGACTGCGCTGCCAGATGCCCATAGTCCTAGGAGTAAGCCAGAATGAGATTTCTCTCCTTGGCTTTGTGCAAATCCAACAACGGTAATTGCGATAGCACCAAAGAATCCGCCGGTGAAAGTTGTGGCAATGGCAATTGCCTGAACAATTGGGATTCCAATAACAGGGGGATGGGGATCTTTTATCCGTACGGGCGATGGTGGTGGCTCGGTTGCACGCTGCATGGCAAAGAGTGGCATTCCGACAGACATCAAAATCATTCCAGCGACTAATCCGGCAGCAGGAGCAATTGATGTTGCACATGCAGTTGCAGTAATTGGACCAACGATAAAGACAATCTCATCCATCAACGCTTCATAGGAGTAAGCGGTATTTACAATGTGTTTATCTGCTTCATCTTCCTCTGTCGTGGATTTATCAGGACTCAAAACATGCAACCAACGCCGGCGCACTAAGCCACCAGCATTAACAGATGTCAGTTCTGCCACAATGATGGATGCAAACCATGTCCAGACCGGTGCTCTATTGATCACCAGCGCAATAAAGAGTGAGAGACCAGCCACTTTCAATGGAACGACGCGCAATAACATCTTTCGCTGTCCAATGCGATCTGCAACTCTGGACCAGTAGGGAGTTGATAGTGAAATAACTATGGAGGCAACTGCGCTCAGCGCCCCAGCTAAGGTATAAGAGTCACTGACTGCAACAACAATGAAGATAAGCGCTAATGAATCCATTGAAATTGGCATACGGCCAATGAGGGCTGGAATAGAAAATTTCATCGCTCCCGGTGTGCGAAACAGGGTTGAATATGCCGAGAACATGTGGCACATCCTATGGCAGGGTTAGGATATGTAGGTGAGCATTAATAATGAACTCTTAGCGCTGGCTTTAGATATTGCCAAGCAAGCTGGCCGATTACTTGTTGATAGACCATCTTCGTGGGAGTTAACTTCTAAATCAACTGCGATAGATATTGCAACACAGATGGATGGTGCAAGTGAAAAACTCATTGTTAACGCCATTCTCGCTGCCCGTCCAGATGATGGAATCATTGGTGAAGAAGGCGCAGATAGGGTTAGCACTTCCGGGTATACCTGGGTCATTGATCCAGTAGATGGAACCGTAAATTATTTCTATGGCCTACCTGGTTGGAACATCAGTATTGCTGTCAAAGATTTTCAAGGGACAGTGGCAGGAGTAGTCCACGCACCCACCATTGATGCCACATGGCATGCAACCCGTGGTGGCGGTGCTTTTTTAAATAACCTGCCGATTTCCTGCAATGAACCCATTGAGTTAAATCGGGCTTTAATAGCAACTGGATTTGCATATGAACTCAAAGATCGCATTAACCAATTAGATCTAGTCAATCAGTTAATTCCAAAGATTAGAGATATTCGCCGTATGGGAGCTGCTGCAACTGATCTGTGTTGTGTGGCAACGGGAATGGTGGATGGCTATATCGAAACTGGGTTAAAGGAGTGGGATTTAGCAGCTGGGGCTCTGATAGCCACAGAAGCTGGGGCAGTTGTCACCACGCATTCATGGCGGGGGATGGAGTTAACTGTGGCAGGCGGTGCCCACCTGCATGCCGAACTCATGCGGGAGATTCCCGCATAGTTTGACCCGATTTATGTTCACGGCCCCTTCTATGGCAAGATAGGCCGTCTGCACCTGCCACAGCCGGTGCTTCATAGATGAAGATAAAAAGGACGAATTTCATGAATATTCTTGACACCGTAGATGCAGCATCGCTGCGCAAAGACATCCCACAGTTTCGTGCTGGTGATGAGCTCAAGATTCACGTCCGTGTTATCGAAGGTAGCAAGAGCCGTCTTCAGGTTTTCCAGGGAATCGTTATCCGTCGCCAAGGTGATGGAGTTCGCGAGACTTTCACAATCCGTAAAGTTTCCTACGGTGTTGGCGTAGAGCGCACATTCCCAGTTCACACACCCGTTATTGAAAAGATTGAACTAGTAAAAAAGGGCGAAGTACGTCGCGCCAAGCTTTACTACCTACGCGATCTACGCGGTAAAGCTGCAAAGATTCGTGAAAAGCGCGATGGCGTTGAAGGTTACGGTGATGGGATTCTTTCAACACCTGAAGCAATTACTCCTGTAGTTGCAGCAGCTCCTGTTGTTGAGGAAGTTGTTGAAGCTCCAGTAGTTGAGGCTGTTGTTGAAGCTCCAGTAGTTGAGGCTGTTGTTGAAGCTCCAGTTGCTGAAGAGGCTGTTGAAGAAACTCCTAAAGCCGAATAATCACTTCAATGCGTCGCAAGGGTTCCCTTCTTCGGGAGCTCCCACTCCTTGTTGTAGTTGCACTTGTTGTCTCCCTGCTTATCAAGACTTTCCTTGTCCAGTTTTTCTATATCCCATCAGGCTCAATGGAAAATACTCTGCAGATCAAAGACCGAGTGGCAGTCAACAAAGTTCCATTTCTCTCGCGCAATATCGCCCGCGGTGATGTAGTTGTATTCCGCGATCCCGCTGGCTGGTTACCTGAAATTACAGATTATTCAACAAATAAATATGTTGCGAAGTTAAAAACAGGCTTAGTAGCCGTCGGTGTCTTACCTAACCCAGCTAAGCAATATTTGGTCAAGCGCGTCATTGGCATTGGTGGAGACCACATTATTTGTTGTGACAAGGCTGGTCTACTCACAGTCAATGGCACAGCTATTACTGAGCCTTATATCTTTGCTGGGAATAAGCCCAGTGATATGAATTTTGATGTCACAGTGCCTAAAGGAAAAGTGTGGGTCATGGGAGATCACCGCGGAGCAAGTGCAGATTCTAGGTATCACCAAGACGATATCAATAAGGGTTTTGTTCCGCTCTCACGCATTACAGGTCGAGTTGTGGCAGTGATCTGGCCATTCAAACATATTACTTACGTTCCACAAATCAACGTTTTGAAATAGTTCTTAATGAAGGTTATTGAGCAGTTGCTCATGCAAGCAGGTATCTCACCTATTGCCGGCGTTGATGAAGCTGGGCGCGGGGCATGTGCTGGACCATTAGTCATTGCAGCAGTTGTGTTACATGATCCTTTTGCACCAGCACTCACACTTGTGCGCGATTCAAAAGAGATCAGTGAAGAAAAGCGCGAAGCAGCCTTTGAGCTCATTGAATCTATCGCAGCAAATATAAGTGTTGTGATTGTGCCAGCAGCAGAAGTTGATGCACGTGGTGTGCACGCAGCAAATCTTGATGGTATGCGCAGAGCGGTTAATGGTTTAGATGTAACGCCGGCCTATGTATTAACTGATGGCTATGCAATTGAAGGTTTAGGGTTACCTAACTTGGCTGTATGGAAAGGCGATCAAGTAGTCGTCAGTATTAGCGCAGCATCTATAGTTGCAAAAGTCACACGTGATCGCATTATGCGTCAGATGGATACGCAGTTTCCGCTCTATGGCTTTGCTGGACATAAGGGATACATCACCGCAGCCCACACTCAAGCACTCAATGAACATGGGCCTTGTGCACAGCACCGCCAATCTTTTTCAAACGTAGCCGCACTTATTCACAAGCAATAGCGTGATTTAAGCTTTTTATCACCCGCCAGATTTAGCGTGGCGCCTTATGTACATACAAACTCCTGCATTTCTGACCCCCTTTGAAGCCCGAGCTATTCTCTTCTGCGCCATTGAACCCGGACATCTCTTCTGGAGCGCTGAGATTTCTACCCACGGTCCCCTCAAGGTTTTGGAATCTATTCTCTCTGGGACATATCCAGTTGAAAAAACTAAGACCATCATCACTTCTCTACGAACGGCTGAAGTAGGTCAAATTCTTTATGAGATTGAAAAAGCCAGAGCACAGTTCCTCACTCCTGAGCATGAGCATTGGCCAAAAGGGGTCAATCAACTTGTTAATCCTCCCATCGGATTAATTGTGAAAGGGGATTCAACGTGCCTGATAACTAACTCATTAGCCATCGTTGGCTCACGCAAACCCACAAACTACGGGGCCAACGTTGCTAGTGAATTCGCTCGTGGTTTTTCAGATTTAGGGTGGACGATTATTAGCGGAGGAGCATATGGAATTGATTCCTATGCCCATCGTGCAACTCTTCAAGCAAATGGCCGGACTATTGCAGTTCTGGCTACGGGGATAGAAGTGGCCTATCCGAAATCTAATCAGAAACTCTTTGACGAGTTGACTGGAAATGGTGCAGTGATTAGCGAACTCATGCCACATGAGAGCGCAATGCCATCGAGGTTCCTTGTGCGAAATCGTCTAATTGCATCTATCGCCACAGCTACATTAGTAGTTGAAGCTGCCTTTAAAAGTGGATCACTTCGCACTGCACACGATGCCGCCGAACTGCTTCGCCCAGTCATGGCAATTCCTGGACCGATTAACTCTGTAATGAGTCAGGGGTGTCATCGCTTAATTAGTGAACGTGCCGCAGAGTTGATCACATCCGTTGCAGATGCAGTGGAGTTTATAGGTGTAAATCAATGAGAGAATAGGCCTATGAGTGATTTCCGTTCGGGCTTCGTTGCCATTGTTGGCCGCCCTAACGTTGGAAAATCTACACTCATTAACGCTTTAGTGGGTAGCAAGATTGCAATTACTTCTCATCATCCCAACACCACCCGTAGTGCAATTCGCGGAATTGTTCATGGTGATAACTTCCAAGCGGTTTTAGTAGACACACCTGGAGTTCATAAGCCAAAGACTTTATTGGGCCATCGCCTTAACGCTGTTGTTGATCAATCTATGGATTCAGTGGATGTAGTGATCTTGTGCATTCCAGCCGATGAGACATCAGGTGCTGGAGATACTTTCATAGCACAAGAAATCGCTAAGCATCCACGTGCAAAGAAGTTCGCGGTGATTACTAAGATTGATTTATTGTCTAAAGAAAAGCTGGCGCTGCGTTTGACTTCAATCATGGAGTTAGCCCAGGGCTTTACGTGGGATGAAATCATTCCCGTCTCTGCCGCCATTCACGATCAAATCGATTTACTCAATAGCCTCATCGGGGCAGCCCTTCCTGCAGGTCCGCCTTATTACCCAGAAGGCACAACAAGTGATCAAGCAATCGAGCAATTAATTTGTGAGTTCATCCGAGAAGCCGCGCTGCAGGATGTTCGTGAAGAACTACCTCACTCCATTGTTGTGACAATTGATGAATTTAGTGAGAGAGAAGAAAAGGGATCACGCCCCTTTTATGACGTGCATGCAACTATCCATGTTGAGAGGGACACACAACGTGCAATTTTGCTGGGACACCAAGGTGCTCGTCTCAAGGAAATTGGAATGAGAGCGCGGGCAGATATTGAGCGAGCTTTGAAGGCTAAGATTTTTCTTGGACTTCATCTTAAAGTTTCTAAAGAGTGGCAGCGTGATGCTCGCATGCTCGACAAACTAGGCTTTGAAGAACGTCGTTAAACTCTCTCCTTACGACTTGCCAGATAAGAACCTAACACGACCATAGGTAGACCAACGACAATTCCTAAGGTAATTGGTTCACCTAAGATAATAATTCCAAGAACGACAGCAACAGCGGTGTTGACATAGGTAGTGAGCGATCCACGCGCTGGACCGATTTCAACGATGACAATAAAGAAGAGCATAAAGGCGATAGCGGTGCTAAACACGCCAAGTGCCACAAGCGCAGTTAGTGCTTGTGTTGAAACTGGATTACTTGGCCATGTAGCTATGGCAATGGGTGTGTAGAAAAGACAGGTGATAGCCATGGCCACACCATTAATGGCGATTCCATCAACTCCTGGCAAGTTAGCAGTAATCATGAGAACGGCGTAGGCATAGAGTATTGAGGCAAGAATAACCATAGCAATTGCTTGGGGGTTGCTGCTTCCAGTAATTGATTCAATCCCAACAAGTGCAATGATTCCGATAAAGCCAATAACTAGACCAAAGATTCTCTTTGGCTGCCAGACGCTGTGATCTCCGCGAAGTGAAGAGAAAATTGTTGAAAAAATTGGAACGGTTGCAACGAGTAACCCAGCAAGGCCGGAAGTGATTTGCTTTTCTGCGTTAGTGATAAGAATCCAGGGTCCAACCATTTCAAGGGCTGCATATGGAGCCACATATCGAATGCCCTTAATGGCATCTTTAAAAGTATTTTTCTTTATGGCAATTGGAATCAAAATTGCAGCACCAATAAGTGTGCGTCCAGCAACGATGAGTGGCGGTGGAATATCGGCTACTGCCACCTTCATAAGAAGGTAAGGAATTCCCCACAAGAAACCGACAATGCCAAAATGAATCCAGGATTTACGGGTCATTTATGCAATCACACGGCGATAGAGAGCAATAGTTGCAGCAGCTACTGCATCCCAACCAAATTCGCTCATGGCGCGTACTCTGCCAGCAGCTCCATACTTTTTGAGTATCTCTGGCTGTGACATTAAACGCGTAATGGATTCTGATAAAGCAGCTTCAAAAGCTGGGCCATCACCGTTGTAGTCAACTAATTCCCCAGTTTCTTTATCTGCAACAACTTCTGGGATTCCACCCACACGAGATGCCAGCACTGCAGTTTCACAGCCCATCGCTTCTAAGTTAACAATTCCAAGAGGTTCATAGATTGAAGGACAGAGAAAGAGCTGGGCTTGAGTCAACATGGCAGTGAGTTGATCATGGGGGAGCATCTCTTTAATCCACCAGATATTGCTGCGAGTTTTTTGTAGCTCTGTAATCAAATCTGCAACTTCTTTGCCGACTCCTTCCTCATCTGGGCTACCTGCAGCTAATACCAGGCCGTATTCGGCAGGAACCTCTTTCCAAGCACGAAGTAAATGGGCTAGACCTTTTTGTCGTGTGATGCGACCAACAAAGATGGCATATGGACCACTGACTGCATAGGTGGCGGGCACAGAGGAATCATTATTTGGAGCAAACTTTGTTGTATCAACCCCGTTACGAATTGTTACAACTTTACTCGGATCAACTGATGGATAGGAAGCTAATACATCAGCGCGCATTCCATCACTAACGGCAATAATTGCTGCAGCAGCTTCGTAAGCTGTTTTTTCAGCCCATGATGAAATCGCATAACCACCACCGAGTTGTTCAGCTTTCCAAGGGCGCAGTGGTTCCAGTGAGTGGGCGCTAACAATGTGGGGGATTGAATATTGCAACGCTGCGAAATGTCCTGCCATATTTGCATACCACGTATGAGAATGCACTACATCAACGTGAGATAAATTCATCGCTATCTCAAGATCAGTGGCAATGGCTTGCATTGCAGCATTAGCAGAAGCAAACTCTGATGGAGTCTCATAACCAAAGGCATCATCACGTTTTCCACCAAAGCAATGGACATCAACATGAATATCTTTGTTTGTGCGAAGGGCTTGCGTTAATTGGAGTACATGGACACCAGCCCCGCCATAGATTGCAGGGGGCCATTCTTTGGTAACGATGCCAACTTTTAGCTCCTTCATTACAACCCCCTACCCGCATCAAGAGGTACAGGCTATCGTTAGCACATGGCAAAACTTAAACTTCCCCTTGGAATTGTCCTTGCCGGTGGTGAGGGAAAGCGTTTAATGCCTCTAACAGCAGATCGCGCAAAGCCTGCAGTTCCATTTGGTGGTTCATATCGCCTAATTGACTTTGTTTTATCAAACCTTGTTAATGCCAGCATGCTCAAGATTGCAGTGCTAACGCAATATAAATCTCACTCACTCGACCGTCACATAACAACAACTTGGCGAATGTCTGCACTTCTTGGAAACTACATCACCCCAGTTCCTGCTCAGCAGCGCTTAGGTCCACGCTGGTATACGGGCAGCGCTGATGCAATCTTGCAAAACTTTAATTTAATTCATGATGAAAATCCTGAACATGTTTTGGTCTTTGGTGCCGATCACGTCTATCGCATGGATCCAGGTCAGATGTTTGTTCAGCATGTTGAAACTGGTGCAGGGATTACCGTTGCGGCCATCCGTATGCCACGCTCTGAGGCACATGAATTTGGAGTGATTGAATTAGCTGAAGATGGAATCACCATTAAAGCATTTCATGAAAAGCCTTCCGATCCTCCTGCAATGCCAGGTCATCCTGATCTTTCTTTGGTATCTATGGGTAACTACATCTTTAAGCGCAGCATTATGGAAGAAGCGCTGATAATTGATGCCGAAGATATTGAATCTCGCCATGACTTAGGCGGAAACATCATTCCATTCCTAACGAAAAACGGTGAAGCAAAGGTGTATGACTTTGCTAATAACGTAGTTCCGGGTGAAACTGATCGCGACAAGGGATATTGGCGCGATGTGGGTTCAATTGACTCTTACTACGACGCCCATATGGATTTAGTTTCTGTCCATCCCATCTTTAATCTTTATAACCGTGAGTGGCCTTTGCTGACTAACCCACCATCACTTCCACCTGCCAAATTCAGCGAAAGCGGTGGAGCTCACGATTCCATTGTTGGCGCTGGTTCCATTATTGCTGGCGGAATCCTGCATGGATCAGTTGTTTCCTATGATGTTTCTGTTGGGCGAGGTGCGATAGTTGAAGGCTCTGTGTTGATGCCATCAGTTCGCATTGGAGATAAATCCATCGTTCGTAATGCGATTTTAGATAAAAACGTTGTGGTTGAACCAGGGGCACAAATAGGTGTTGATTTAGAGCGAGATCGTGCTCGATTTACCATGAGTCCTGGCGGAATTATTGTTGTTGGAAAGGGTTCGCGCGTGAGCGCTTAAGGCTCTACCAAGTCGCTGTATTATCTCGCAACGTTCGATACTGATCCATCACATGCGGAGTGGCTTTAGATTCGTGATGTGAAACATTTCCTAAATCCCATGTTGGCATCTGACCGAGCAGCGCCCATGCTGCTTGTTTAGCTGCGCCATCTGCAACATATTCTCCAGCTGGTGGAACGAGAACTTCTCTTCCAAAGAGTGCGCTAGCAATTGTAGGAATGGCAGGATTCTTTGCAGCCCCACCAATCAGAAGAATTCGGTTGACGTTCACGCCAAGTGCGATCAATGAATCAACGGCATCTGTCAATCCTGCCAACATGCCTTCAATCATGGCCCGTGCGATATCTGCTGGATTGGAGTTGTTCAGGTTCATCCCAGAGAAGACTCCAGTTGCATCTGGGCGGTTAGGAGTTCTCTCTCCTTCAAAATATGGCAGCAGCGTTAAACCATGCGCACCAGCAGGTGCAGACAGGGCCAGTGCTCCCACTTCATCATGAGTTTTTCCAAGAATCTTGGTTGCAGCATCCATGATGCGTGCGGCATTTAATGTGCAGACAAGAGGTAAGAAGCGACCAGTTGCATCAGCAAAACCGGCAACTGCGCCAGTTGCATCATGGGTGGGAGTTTCAGATACTGCAAAAGCTGTTCCAGAAGTTCCAAGTGAAACTACAACATCTCCAGGTTGTGCCTGCACACCAAGAGCAGCGCCTGCGTTATCACCAGCACCTGCAGCAATCGGTATTCCATTTGTAGTAGTTCCACCAAACTCATCGGGGGAAATAATCGTTGGTAGACGTAGTTCAGAGTCATGGCGCAGCGCAAGACGCACGATATCTTCGCGGTAGTGAGAAGTTGTTGGATCAAAGTATCCAGTTCCCGAAGCATCACTTCGATCTGTAAAAAGCGTGGAAAAATCTTTGCCCCCTTGTAGTTGCCATGAGAGCCAATCGTGAGGAAGAGCCACAGATGCAACACGAGCGGCATTCTTTGGTTCCTTATCTGCCATCCAGCGAAGTTTTGATGCAGTAAAGGATGCAACTAAAACTGAACCAACTTTGCGTGCAATTTGCGCATGGCCGCCTTCTTCGCGGTTTAAATCTTCGGCAGCTGTTGCAGAGCGTGTGTCATTCCATAGAAGCGCTGGTCTAATGACTTCACCATCACTATCAAGTGCGACCATTCCATGTTGTTGTCCTGCAATGGAGATAGCATCAACATCTTCTAATCCGCCTGCATCTTTAATTGCACTATCGAGGGCGCCTTTCCAATGCATGGGATCAACCTCAGTGCCATCTGGATGTGCTGCGCGGCCTTGGCGCAGTAGTTTTCCCGTGTGGGCATCGCGCATGACTACTTTTACCGATTGAGTAGATGAATCCACGCCAGCGATGATGTGTTGATTACCCATGGTGCAAGGCTAGACTGTCCCAGTCAGCGTTGACCACAGGCCGGGTGTTTTTCTTTTCCTGAGCCATTCATCATTTTCTTTTCAATGGAGTTAATAATGCGTATTGGTGTGCTAACTGGTGGCGGAGATTGCCCAGGTCTAAATGCTGTGATCCGTGCCGTAGTTCGTAAAGGCGTAAAAGAGTACGGACATGAATTTGTTGGTTTCCGTGATGGTTGGAAAGGTCCACTAGAGGGCTTAACCATGCCTCTGAATATTGAAACAACTCGCGGCATCTTGCCTCGCGGTGGAACTATCTTGGGATCTTCTCGCACTAATCCTTTTAAGATTGAAGGCGGCGTTGAGAAGATTAAAGACAATCTAGCAAAAGCAGGAATCGATGCACTGATTGCAATCGGTGGGGAAGATACTTTAGGCGTTGCAACAAAGCTTGATTCACTGGGCGTGAAAGTCATTGGTGTTCCAAAGACTATTGACAATGATTTGAACAACACTGACTACACATTTGGTTTTGATACAGCAGTCAATATCGCAGTTGAAGCAATTGACCGTCTTCACACAACTGCAGAGTCACATCACCGTGCCTTAATTGTTGAGGTTATGGGTCGCCATGCTGGCTGGATTGCACTTCACTCAGGATTAGCAGGAGGGGCAGCATGTATTTTGATCCCAGAACAAAAGTTCTCAATTGAAAAGGTATGCCAATGGGTTGAATCTCGATTCAAATCACATTACGCACCCATTATCGTTATAGCAGAAGGTGCCATTCCTCAAGAGGGCGATATGGTCACAAAAGATCAGACTCTTGATTCATTTGGCCACGTCAAACTTTCAGGTATTGGTGATTGGCTAGCAAATGAGATTGAAGCACGCACTGGCAAGGAAGCACGCACATCTGTTCTGGGTCACATCCAACGTGGTGGCTCTCCAACAGCATTTGACCGAGTTCTTGCTACTCGATTTGGACTACAGGCAATTACTGCCGCTCACGAAGGTGACTGGGGCAAGATGGTTGCACTGCATGGCACCGATATCGTGCGTGTTCCGCTGGCATCTGCCACTGAACAGCTCAAGCTCGTTCCCTTAGAGCGCTATAAGGAGTCAGAGATCTTCTTTGGATAATTGCACTTCGCGATTATCAATTGATTCTCTATCCTTAACCCATGAATTCTTCCCTGGATAATCTCTTCACGCCCGGTCTTGTGGCTGCCCAGCAACCACAGTGGCCTGGCGGTCAAGAGGGTGCTGGGATTAAGGCAGCAGTTACTGAACTAAAATCATTTCCACCCCTTGTCTTTGCTGGTGAATGTGATGATTTAAAGGCGCGAATTGCACTTGCCGCAGAAGGAAAAGCTTTCTGGTTACAAGGTGGGGATTGCGCAGAGACTTTTGCTGCAGCAACGGCAGATTCTATTAGAAACCGCATTAAAACTATTTTGCAGATGGCTGCTGTATTGCAGTACTACTCATCATTGCCGGTCGTAAAAGTTGGACGTATGGCAGGCCAGTTTGCTAAGCCACGCTCAAATGACATGGAGACCCGTGGTGATGTAACACTTCCTGCTTATCGCGGAGATGCTGTAAATGGCATTGAATTTACTGAAAGTTCTCGCACACCAGATCCTCATCGATTAGTGCGTGTGTACAACACATCAGCTTCAACTTTGAACTTAGTCCGTGCCTTCACGCAAGGCGGCTTTGCTGACCTGCGACGTGTGCATGAGTGGAACAAGGGCTTCATCCGTGATTCATCTGTGGGTGAGCGTTATGAAAAGATGGCTAATGAGATTGGCCGCGCGCTTTCATTTATGAAATCTGCAGGAGTAGATCCTGAATCATTTAAGTCAGTTGATTTTTTCTCAAGTCATGAAGCCTTGATTCTAGAATATGAGAAGGCGTTAACACGTATCGATTCACGCACCGGAAATGCATACGATGTATCTGGTCACTTCATCTGGATCGGTGAGCGCACCCGCCAATTAGATGGTGCACATGTTGATTTTGCTTCAAAGGTTCGAAACCCAATTGGTATCAAGCTTGGACCTAGCTCCACGGTCAAAGATGCACTTGCTTTAATCGATAAGTTAGATCCAAACCGTGAACCAGGTCGTATTACTTTTATCACACGCATGGGTGCAGGAAAGATACGCGAAGTTCTACCTGCACTCATTGAAGGTGTCACTAACTCTGGAGCTAAGGTTTTGTGGGTCTGCGATCCCATGCATGGCAATACTTATGAAGCACCCACTGGCTATAAGACCCGTAAATTTGATGATGTTATGGATGAAGTAAAGGGTTTCTTTGAAGTCCATAAAGAGTTAGGTACACACCCAGGTGGAATCCACATCGAACTTACTGGTGATGATGTCACTGAGTGTGTGGGTGGTGGCGAGCAGATTTCCCATGAGGATCTTGCCTCTCGATATGAGAGCGCATGCGATCCGCGCCTCAATCACTCTCAGTCCTTAGAGCTTGCCTTTCTGGTTGCTGAGATGTTGCGCGACCGCTAATTTTCTCCTTGTGACGTTATTAGTAACAACCCATAAGACCCCAGTGGGAAATCTGAATTTAATAGCTGATGATCAGATTTTAATTGGGGCTAACCTTTCAACTATCAGTGCTTTTAATGCTGGCAAAGATATAAAAGTTGTTAAGTCGATTCCTGTTATTAGCGATCTCATCAATGATTATTTTGATGGAGATATCACGGCCATTAATGGCATCAAAGTCAGCCAACCAGGTGCTCCATTTTCTCAAGCTGCATGGAAAGCCATGCGTAAGATCTCTGGCGGCAAAGTTCTCTCCTACTCTGATATTGCCCAGCGCGCTGGATCGCCAGCAGCGGTGCGCGCAGCAGGAAGTGCCTGTGCAAATAACGCGATTATGTTGGTTGTTCCATGCCACCGAGTTGTTAAAACTGGGGGAGCGTTAGGTAATTATGCCTATGGAGTTAATAAGAAAGAGTGGCTATTGCGCCACGAGGGCTACCTTTAAAATCTCAATAGCCTCTTTGCATTGAGCATCATCAAAATCTAAGTGAGTCACGAGGCGTGCATACTTTGGGCCTAGCGCGCTAATCCATAAACCTTTTTCACGGCAACGTGTTGCTAGCTCTGCAGCTGTAATTGGAAGGTGGGAAAGATCTAATCCAACGATATTTGTTTGAACAGTTGCTGGATCAATGAGTGAGGCATCTATGGCAGCAATGGCAACAGCCATCTCTTTAGCTCGGCGATGATCCTCAGACAAGCGCCCAATGTTGTTATCGAGAGCGTAGTGAGCACCAGCTGCCAGCAATCCCACTTGTCGCATGCCGGCGCCATAGCGCTTGCGCCACACACGTGCCTTAGCAACGCGCTCCTTAGTTGAAAGCATTACTGAACCAATGGGTGCACCTAGGCCTTTAGATAAACAGACGCTGATGGTGTCAAAGTATTTTCCATATTCACTTAGTGCAACACCACTTGCAACATGCGCGTTCCAAATGCGGGCACCATCTAAGTGCAGAGCTAATCCCATTGCATCTGCGCCGTTGCGAAGCGCTGCTATTTCTTCAATTGGTTGCACAGTTCCGCCACCGAAGTTATGAGTGTTTTCAACAGCAATGGCAGTTGTTGACACTAGATATGGCCCAGAATCTGGTCGGGCAATTTCAAGGGCATCGGCAGCCTTGAGTAATCCATGAGTAGCGGGCCATGTGCGAGTAGTGATGCCGCTAAATACAGCTGCTGCTCCAAGTTCTGCGCGAACAATATGGGAATGTGTCTCTGCAATGAGCTCTTCCCCAGGATTTACCAGCATGCGAATTGCTAATTGATTGGCAAGGGAGCCAGTTGGCGTGAACATGCCAGCTTCTTTTCCAAACATCCCAGCTACGCGCTCTTCAAGAGAGTTAACTGTTGGATCATCGCTATAAACATCATCACCAACAGGTGCTGATGCAATTGCCTCACGCATCGCTTGTGATGGGCGAGTAACTGTGTCGGAGCGAAGATCGATTGCCATAGCTATGAGCCTACTTCGATTCTTTGATAACTATCAAATACATGGCGCTCACAACAAGGATTCCACCGAGTGCACTCTGCAGGGTTAAGCGCTCACCACCAAAGATGATTGCAAAGATGGCGGCAAAAACAACTTCCATTGTCAGGATGAGCGCTACTTTAGTTGGACTCATATGCGCTTGGGCCCACGTTTGAATGATGAAGGCAATTGCAGTTGCAAAGACTGCTGTGAAGATGACAACGCCCCACACACTTGCATCAGGTGGCGGTGAGTAACCACCTGGAATAGATGCAATGCCAGAGAGAAGTCCACACATAAACAACTGCACCACAGTCATGGCATAGACATCGCGGCCAGTGCTCCACTTGCTCAGAGCAATGATGTGACAGGCATAAAAGATTGCACTGATAAAGACAAGAAGCTCACCGATTCCTACAGAAAATCCATGAATTGAGAGCAATCCAAGTCCAACAGTTGCAACTGCGATGCAGCTCCATGTGAAGGTATTGATTTTCTCTTTCAAAAACAGCCAGGCAAAGAGTGGAGTCAGAACAACATAAAGGCCAGTGACAAAACCCGTAATTGCCGCACCGGTTCGGGCAAGGCCCAGAGTTTGGAAGATGTAACCAAAGCCAAGGAAAATACCGGCAGAGCCAGCGCGAAGTAGTAGATCCTTAGTAAGTAGCTTTAATACCTGGGGGCGGATAAGCACCATAACAACAGTACCAAGTAAGAATCTGGTGAAAAGAAAATTGTTCACGCTTTGACGCTCGATTGCATCCTTCATGATCACAAACGCCCAGCCCCAGGCCATCGCAACTATTAGAAGTGCCCATGGGGCAAGCTTCATTTTAAAAAGATGTTGTGCTTGGCTCACTTTGTATCACGAAGCTTCTTTAGGAGTGCAACTTCAGGCTTGTGCTTTTCCTCCAAGCCTGGTGTTTCAAGAATTAATGGAGCATTTGCCACTGCTGGATGAGCAAGAAGTTCAGCAAATGGTTCTATACCAATGTGGCCATCACCGATATTTTGGTGACGATCTTTAAGTGCTCCGCACACATCCATCGAGTCATTGGCATGTACTAGTTGAAAACGCTCAACTCCAGCGATTTGTATCAGTAAATCAATAGTGGCGCTCATGCCACCTGGAATAGAAATATCATGGCCTGCAGCAAATACGTGACAGGTATCAAGACAGATACCGACCTTTGGGTGATACTCCAGAGCTTTTAGGTAGTTTTCAAGATCATCTAACTTCTTCACTAAAGATTGGCCTTGACCAGCAGTTGGTTCCAGCAACAAGTAAGGAGCATTATCTGGAAGTGCGTCAAGGATTGGCATCATGCCTTCATGGATCTGCTTCCATGCTTTATCAACATAATTGACATCTACAGCAGATCCAGTGTGAATGACTGCGCCTAGAGCGCCGATATCGGCTGCGCGCTGGAGTGAATACTGGGTAGAGGCTAGAGAGTTCAGGTATGTGGCTTCCGTGGGTGAGCCTAGGTTAATAAGAAAGGGAGCATGGACATAGGTTTCAAGATCCATCTCTGCAGCTTTGACTTTGTATGCCTCATCCAATTCAGGTTTTGAAGGTGGCATTGCCCACATGCGTGGACTTGATGCAAAAACTTGAATTGCACTTGCTTGAATTTCTTGGGCATATTCAATGGAGCGCTTTGCCATTCCGCCAGTAGTTGGGACATGGGCACCAATACGTGGCTTCTTGGACTCCTTTGGCATTGGCTTACCCTACGGTAATTGTGACTGTGCTGCCACGCTTAACCTTTGTGCCCACCTTAGGAGAGATATTTGTAACCTTCTTAACCTTTTTGCTTCCCAATTTCTTCACAACAACCTTGAGATCTAGATCTGCCAGGGCTTGTGTTGCTTTTACCTGATCCAAAGAAAAGACGTTAGGGATAAAGACATACTGTGAACCCTTGGAGATAACAAGCGTGACCGTTGAGCCCTTTGGTGCTGTATCAACACCACTTGGGTTTTGAGAAATAACCACACCAGTTAAAACCTTTTCATTAAAGGCATAGCTTGATTCAACATTAAAGCCGAGATCACTTAATTCATTGAGAGCTTGTTCACCGCTTTTGCCTGAATAAGTAGCAAGGGCTACAGTCTCAACGCCTTTACTGATAACAAGTGAGACTGGTGTATCACGTTTGACTTGCGTGCCTGACTCAGGTTTTGCCGAAATGACAAATCCTTTGGGAATATCTTTACTAAAACTTTCAGTACTTGTGCCAAGGATGAGCGGAAACTTTTCAAGGGCAGCTGTGGCAGCCTCTGGAGTAAGTCCTGTAACTGCAGGAATGATGTATCGCTCGGGGCCTTTTGAAACAATCAACTTAACTTGACCACCAGATGCAATGCGTCCACCACCTGGCGGATCAGTTTCAATGATGGCACCCTTGGCAATATCTTCATCAAAGCGCTTTTCTACAATACCTGTGGTTAAACCAAGGGGAGTGAGTGTGGAAAGGGCTTCTTGGTAAGTTCCACCGACTACCGATGGAACAACTACGCGCGAACCAGGCCCGACCAATGCGTACCAACCACCAACACCAAGTGCAATGGCAAGAAGTAAGGCAACTTTGCGGTTGCGACGCACACGCTTGCTGGCCTTCTTTTTCTTTTCTCTTGCCGCTTTAATCTCTTGGGTGGTTTCTTTAATCTCAACACTCTCTTCTTTTTCTTCCTCCACCTGCTTCTTCGCCTTACCCCGTGGCTTTTCTTTAATAGGCTCCACAGGAAGATCAAGAGCTAACTTCATTTGGTTAGTTTTTGGATCCAGTTCGTTTTGAATAGATTCCAGAGCTTTAAGAAATTCACCTGCTGTGCGAGGGCGCTTATCTGGATCACGATCAGTTGCTTTTAGAATCAATTCATCTAAAGTCTCTGGAATCTCCTTGCGCTTGCTGCGAAGGGATGGAATCTCTTGATTTACATGCATGTAGGCGATTTGGATAGGGGAGTCGCCCAGGAATGGTTTTTCACCAGTCAGCATTTCAAATGCCACGATACCAACTGCATAGACATCACTTCTAGAGTCTGCAACACCGCGTTGGACTTGTTCAGGAGAAAGGTATGAAACTGAACCCAAGATGACGCTGGACTCAGCCGTCATAGTAGAACCAATGATTTCTCCGCGAGCTAAACCGAAATCTGCGATCTTTACGCGACCTTCTTTGGAAATCAAAATGTTTTCAGGCTTTATGTCACGATGGACAATTCCTAAATCATGTGCTGCAGCAAGTGCGCTGAGAATGGGAGTGAGGTAGTTAATGGCATCTTTTATCTCAAACCTACCGCGCTCATTTAAGTATTCTCGAAGAGTGTGACCTTCAATGAGCTCCATAACAATAAAGACTGCAGGAACTCCGTTTTGATTCCAGCCTTGGTCCTGCACAGCAACAATGTTGGGATGTGAAAGCGCGGCTGCAGCTTTAGCTTCTCTAATAAAGCGATTGACGAATGCTTCATCTTGGGCTAGATGCGGGTGCATTATCTTTACTGCAACTTTTCGATCTAAGCGTGTATCAAGGGCCTCATAGACACTTGCCATGCCACCATTTGCTACCTGGCGGATGAGTTGATAGCGCCCATCAATGAGCTCACCCGATAGATCTGACATATGGGCGATTTTAGGGCTTTTAAGCTAATGAGCTTTGTATGTGTTGCGCGTTTTCGCGTGTCTTATCTCGCAGAAAATGTAGTTCTTGCGCAATCTGCCACAGCTTCATCTGTGCCGCAATCTGGTTGCCATCTCGTTTCAACACCCTTTGAATACCAACTTCGGCATCGATATCTAGCCAATAAATGGTTGCACCTGCATCGCGCACGGTTTTTTGCCCAGCCCCCACGCCTTCTAATATCAAGATATCAACTGGATTTATCCTTCTTTTTGAATCAAAAGACATTGTTTTCCAGTTAAAAATATCTATTTCAAATGCAGCCTTTTTCTCTTGTGATTTCACGATTGATTTCAAGCTTTGAGTCAAGCGCTCACCTAACGCATTTTCCCAACCGTCATAGAGATCATCCATATGAATAACTTCTACAGTTTTATCAACAGAGAGTTCTTCGAAAAAGCGAGCAGCTAACGTTGTCTTGCCAGCACCGGCTCTGCCATCAATTGCGATTAAGGACATACCAACGCTTCCAACCGACTAGCGCGACGAGTGTGAAGAGGGCGTATAAAACGGCAGTGAACCAATAACCCAGATAGGCGTATTGAATTGTGCCCGCTAAGTCGATGATGAGCCAGAGGACCCATGATTCAACTTTTTCATAGACCATAAGAATTTGTGCCACCAATGAGCCAATAAGTAGGAATGCATCAGACCATGTTGCAGCCGCCCCGAGGCGAGATAAAACTGGAGTCAAGAGTGAAACTGAGATGAGCGTTGCACTGAGCCAATACATGCGATTGCGCTTATTTAGATATCCAGGTGCTGCCCCCGTTGGTGCCCAATCACGCCAACCCCAAATGGCGGCAATAATGAAAACTATTTGTAGAGCTGCACTGGCAAAGAGATCTACGTGATAAAAGAAAACCATATAGAGCGCACTGCTCAATGCCCACCAAGGCCAGGTAATTCGCTTTCCAGTTGTGCCAAGCCAAACACCTACAAAAGAAGTTGTGGCTGCAATACATTCAAGAACTGAGACTTCATAGCCCCAGGCTGTAAAAATGATAGATGACATATATTCCTTTCCACATCCGCATTACCGGATGGGTCAATCGGTCGGTTTGAATTTCAAACCCTCTCAGCCGCATGCGGCTCCCGTAGTTATTAGAGTAGCGTTATCTCGTGCAAAAGTATGGATATCTAGCCATGATTGTTTTCACCATCGTTGGTTCATTTTGGCTAGAGGTGTTTCTAAAAGTGGGTGTTCTCAGACAGTTTAAGCGAGTAGTGCTGGCAATTGCTCCGGTAGCTTTTCTCTTTATCGCTTGGGACAAATATGCAATCGCTAACGGCCATTGGTTTTTTGATCGAGATCAGATTCTCGGGATTTATGGGCCGTTTTGCATTCCGCTAGAGGAGTATTTGTTCTTCATCGTTGTTCCCATTGCAGCGCTTATGACTATTGAAGCCGTGCGCACTGTGAAGAAGCACTGGCAGGTCTATAAATGACTTACACGCAGATAGCTATTATTGCCGTGTTCTTTGCTCTTTCTTTTGATCTCTATCTTTTCAATACGCAACTGCTCAAGCGCCGTGTTTTTTGGACTTCGTACGCAATCATTGTTGGCTTTCAATTACTTACCAACTGGTGGCTAACGTCAAGAAATATTGTCATGTACAGCCCAGATGCCATAATTGGCTGGCGGATAGCATCGGCTCCAGTGGAAGATTTACTCTTTGGTTTTGCGCTAGTGCTTGGTGTTTTAACTAATTGGATACGGCTAGGCGCTTCAGATAAGCGGTAATAAAGACGCGTAATCTGCGGGCAGTGGAAGTCTTGGCACGCTTATTAAAGATGTCGTAACCAATCTTTTCTACTTCGTCAACAATGCCGCAGTAGAGCTCACTTGCTGCCTCAATACATGGGCGACTAGATGCTTGAAGCATTTGAATTCCTGGAGTTGCCTCTTGTTGTAGTTGGCGCACACGTGCGATTTGGAATTTAAGTGCGCTAATGATTTGGGGTGTAAGAACGCGCTCTTCCAGCATTTGCTGTGTGACACCATGCTCGGCAAGCTCAGTAATAGGCAGATAAATACGGCCTCGATCTAAATCTTCTCCCACATCGCGGATGAAGTTAGCTAATTGAAAAGCAATACCTAGCTTTTTAGCGCATTCATAGGCACCCTGGTCAAGCACGCCCAACACGGGCACCATCTCAAGGCCAATAACTGCGGCAGATCCATAGACGTACTCCAAAAGATCTTCATATGTTTGATATTCCTGCACAGTTAAATCCATTGTCATTGAGTGGAGGAAAGCTTCAAAGTGCTCGTGGGGGATTTCAAATCTGTTCACGGTATCAATGAGCGCTCGGCCAATTGCATCATCGCTCTTGCCGCTCTTGAGGTCTTGAAGAATCCTCTTACCCCACACACCTAAAGCATCTGCCTTTTCCTGCACAGTAAGTGTGGAAGCAAGATCATCAACGATTTCATCGGCATAGCGGGCAAAACCATAAAGAGCGTGAACATATTTACGTTTAGCTTTTGGCAGAAGCAGAGTTGCTAAGTAATAGGTTTTGCCGTGCAAAGAGTTTAATCGCTTGCACTCGGCATAGGATGCCTCTAGCTCATTCATTTACTTAACAGGTCCCACAATTCGCTCTGCAGCAAGGCGTCCAGAAATCAAAACCATGGGAACTCCAACGCCAGGTTGTGTTCCAGAACCGGCAAAGACAACGTTTTCAATACCTTGGGCCATATTGCGTGGTCTAAAGGGACCAGTTTGGAAAAATGTATGTGCACTTGCAAAAGGTGCACCCATCTCCATCCCCTGATTTTTCCAATCAAGGGGAGTGGTCATCACTTCAGTTTCAATAGAATCACCAAAGCCGCTGTAGCCGCGTTCTTCAATGGTTTTAATCATTTGATCGCGGTAGGGACCGGCTTGTTTAGTCCAATCGATATCGCTATCTAAATTGGGAGTGGGGAATAAAACATAGTAAGAGTGCTTACCTGGCGGAGCTAAATTAGGGTCATCGTGAGTAGGAATAGTGACCAGGATGCTGGGATCACTCATGAGCTGCTTTTTCTTGATGAGTTCATCAAAGACGCCATCCCAAGAGTGACCAAAGTGGATGTTGTGATGGGCCGTAAAGTCATATTTCTTACTTGAACCAATGAGAAGAGTCACACAGGAAGGTGAGTACTTCAGGCGCTTAATAGATACTGGAGTTTTACCGAGTAACTCGCGGTAGGCCACAGGTAGATCGGGATTTAAAACAACGGCATCGCACTCATGGCGCTCACCAGTTTCGGTAATGACTGCCTTTGCGCGACCATTGCCCACCTCAATATTTGTCACTGTGGTGTTGTATTGAAAGACCACCCCATGCTTTTGGGCAGCAGCCGCTAGTGCGCGTGGGACTGCATGCATTCCACCCTTAGGAAAGAAAACACCATTGACAGAGTCCATATAGGCGATAACTGCATAGATAGCTAGAGCCTGCTGCGGGCTTACTCCTGCATACATCGCTTGGAAGGAATAAACCTTTTGTAGGCGAGGATCTTTCATAAATTGGTTGACTTTAGGGGAGAGTTTGCGGAAACCACCGAGGGCAATTAAGCGGGCAAGGTTAGGAGTCAGAAGATTTAGAGGACTATCGATGTTTCTATCGATGAAATCATTCATCTCATACTTATAGAGTTTTGTCACAAAATCTACGTAGCGACGGTATCCAGCAGCTTCATCACTGCTGATGTGCTTTGCAATCTCTGCTTCCATCTGATCGGTATTTGCATGAACATCTAGCTGTGAACCCTCTGCATAGAAAGCTCGATAGAGCGGTGTAAGGGGAGTGAGCTCCAGCCAATCTTTCATATCTTCACCCACGCAGTTAAAAGCATCATTGATAAGTGAAGGCATTGTGAGAACTGATGGCCCAGTATCAAAGGCATAGCCATTTTTATTAAGCAGACCATTGCGACCACCTGGAACGCTTTCGCGCTCTAATACAGTTACTTTACGACCAGCTCCAGCAAGTCGAAGTGCTGCGCTTAGTCCAGCAAGGCCTGCGCCAACAACGACAACGTGATCGGTGGGGCCTTTAACTCTGGCAACCATTTATAGACTCCGCTTCGTTGCAATTAGGGCAAGTTCATTAAGTAATTCGCGCCCAGCGCTATCGATAACTGGGTTCTCAATCGCTTTTAGCGCCTTTGAGGTTAATTGCTCAATCATAGTTTCAAGTTGTGCTTTGGCCCCAGTTGAAACAATCATCTCTTGCAAAATAGCCACACCTTTTTCATCAATATCATTTTTACCGAAATACTTACGGCTCTCAGCTTTCATGGATTGAGTGCATTTGGCATCGGTCATTGCGATAAGGGCCGTGCGCTTTCCTTCGCGCAGATCATCCCCAGCAGGTTTGCCCGTAACTGAAGGATCACCAAAAACACCTAGCAAGTCATCGCGGAACTGGAAAGCCTCACCCAGAGGTAATCCGTAATCAGAGAGAGCGGCAAGGAGTGCAGGGGAGGCATCTGTGGCAAGGACTGCTCCCATGTGAAGTGGTCGCTCAATTGTGTATTTACCTGATTTGTAACGCGCAATCTTCATTGATCGGTCAAGATCTGTATTTCTTTGTGTTTGTTCATGAATATCCAAAAACTGTCCTGCCATTAACTCAACGCGCATCTCATCAAAGATAGGCATGAGACGGCGAAGTTGATCTGTTGAAATCCCGGAAGTATTAAGAAGCTGGTTTGACCAGACAAGTGCTAAATCTCCCAGCAATACAGCAGACGCTAAACCATAGGCTGGTGCAAAGCCTTCTAACTCATCTTGCACATGGATAGATTCGAAGTGGCGATGAATAGATGGCTTACCGCGGCGTGTGTCAGATCCATCCATTAAGTCATCATGAATAAGTGCACATGCTTGAAGTAGTTCAAGGCAAGAGATGGCTTTAGTCGATGCGGGGGTTAAAGACCCACCTGTGCTTTTGATTCCTGCATAGGCAAAGAGTGGGCGTAGACGCTTTCCACTGTCTAATAAAAAAGAGGAAAGAGCCGCAGTAACAGGTTCTAATTCAGGTGCAATGGAGTGAAGATAAGAGCTCTGATTATGCATAAACTCAGTCAGTTCAATTTCGACGCAATCGCGTATCTCCTCTAACTCTGACTTAGTCGCTGAACTCACAGCGTAAAGGTACCCTCACTCAGAATTCTCCGCCATTCTTGCCGCTCTTGTGAGCCTGCACTTCTATACTATGAATATAGTAAATCTAGAAAAGGAAGAGAGAAAATGCTCAGTAAGCAAGAGTTCACCGCAACTTGGAGTTCGTTGCATAACGATGCCCCTGTTGCCGGCGCTGTTGCTTGGTGGCTCACTATCTCCTATCGATTTGGTCTGGTTGCAACTTTGCTACGTATTTCACCTAAC
>JAGWYO010000041.1 GCA_018969355.1 Actinomycetales bacterium | reverse complement strand
GGGCGGACACTGTATTCCGGTAGATCCAACTTATTTGGCAGCTATCGCTGAAGAACATGGAGCGCCAGCAACTTTCATAAGGCGTGCAAACGAAGTTAATCTTGAAATGTCTAGATATGTTGTGAACCGAGTAAAAGCAGACCATGGTGGTTCACTTAACGGAAAGAGTACTCTTGTAGTTGGTGTCGCGTATAAACCTGACGTGGCCGATGTGCGTGAAACTGCAGCTGAGCTTGTGATTGAACATTTGCGCAACGAAGGCGCTGTTGTGTCTTGGCACGATGATGTCGTAGGTAACTGGAACGGAGAAAGTTCCGCTCCGCTTACTGGTGCAGATATTGCCCTTGTCGTTACCAAGCATAGCTCTGTGGATTCCAAGAGAATCCTAGAGAGTGCTCCATACGTCTTTGATGCAACCGGAAAAGTTAAAGGGGCAAAAGGGCTTTAGTTTATTAAACTTGCCGCAACGCTCTCGATAATCGAATCAAGCGTATGAGTTGGCTCCCAATTAATTGCTTTTTTAATTTTTGAAATGTCAGGTACTCGGCGTTGCATATCTTCAAAGCCTGAGGGGTATGCCTCGGTAAATGGGATGTATTTAATCTTAGATTGTGAATTGGTTTTGGCGATTACCTTTTCTGCTAATCCCTTGATTGTAACTTCACCCTTACCACCAACATTAAAGTAATCACCAATCGTTGAATCTGTATCTGCTAGCAGCAAAACGGCTCTGACTGCATCATTTACATGGCAAAAGACGCGTGATTGAGATCCGTCGCCATAGATGATGATGTCTTCATTTTTAAGGGCAGCTTGGATGAAGCGAGGCACGACCATACCGTATTGACCTGTTTGGCGTGGTCCTACGGTGTTGAAAAAGCGAATTGTGGTGACTTTGAGCCCCTTGGTTTTGTGCAAGGTGTGAGCGACGGCTTCTTCTAGCGCTTTTGCATCAGAGTAAGTCCAACGAATTTTTTGAGGTGCACCGACTACTCGATCGGATTCTTCATGTAAGGGTTGGTTGGGATTCTTTCCATAGATCTCAGATGTTGAAGCGATGATTAAGCGCTTTTTGAATTGAGTTGCGGCGTGGAGAACAATTTCAGAGCCATTGAAGTTTCGATCGATGGATTCGAGGGTGTGCTCCATAATGTTTTTAACACCCAGTGCCGCAGCCATATGAAAGACGGTGTCAGAGTTTTCGATTAACTTTTCAACAAGTGCTTTATCGCGAATATCGCCTTCGTGGATTTCGATTTTTCCCTTCAGGTGGGCGATATTGGCCATTGAGCCAGTGCTCATGTTGTCCAGGATTGTGACCGAATCTCCGCGGGCAATGAGTGCATCGGCGAGATGAGAGCCAATAAATCCGGCACCGCCTGTGATGAGAGCACGCATGGGTGTGAGTCTATCTTTGAGTGATTATCTCTTGGTAATCCTTACGGCAAGATAGGCATGTGGCTACCACAGGTGGATTAAGCAGCGCTGATTTAGAGCTTGAAGCAAAGGCGCTAGAACTTTCTAGTTTGAGTCAGGCAGAAGCAATCGAAATTGGGTCGATAGCACAATCAATCGGATTGGCTCGAAGTTTGCCGATAGCGGTTGAAGTTCGTATGAAAGATTGGATCGTTTTTCACGCATCTCTTCCTGGATCAACATCAGAGAATGATTGGTGGATTGGTCGTAAAGCTCGGGTAGTTAATCTCACAGGACGCTCGACTTTACATGAGCGAGTTTTGGCAGAAGAAAGCGGAATTGATTGGCATCAATCACAAGGTGTGGAAGAAGAGTTGTATGCAATTCACGGTGGTGGAGTTGCATTGAATGTTGCTGGTAGTGGACTTGCAGGAGTCTTGATTGTGAGTGGGCTTGAGCAAGTTGCAGATCACATGTTGGGTGTAGAGATTTTGACAGAGTTCTTGGCTCGTAAGGGAGAGAACCTGTGAGCATTTGGGTTTGTGGTGAAGTACTAATTGATTTGATTCCAGATGCAAGTGGCGACAGAACTCCTCATGTGGGTGGAGGGCCTGCAAATACTGCAAAAGCTTTAGCGAGACTAGGCCATGATGTGCAATTTATTGATGGTATTTCTAGTGACAAGTACGGCCAGATGTCAGAGAGAGAATTGCTAGAAGATGAGGTGAAATTAGATTTAGCTCTTAAGAGTGATAAGCCCACCTGTTTAGCAATCATTACTCTCAATGAAAATGGCGGCGCAAGTTATCAATTTGAAATTGATGGGACAGCAACTTTTGATTTTTCAACGGAGTGGTTACCGGATCCATCTAGATATAAGCCACAAGTGCTGCACATCGGAACGCTGGTAACTGTGATTCAGCCAGGAGCTGATGTTCTCTTTGACTGGGCGCTACAGGTAGATGAGTTTGCACCGATTGTCTTTGATCCCAATGTTCGCTCAGTTGTAATGAGTGATCATGAAAAATATGTGGAAGCAGTAGAACGCTGGGTATCTATTTCATCCGTGGTCAAAGTAAGTGATGATGACATGGCATGGCTCTATCCTGATCAAAGTTATGAGGCTGTGGCAAAGAGGTGGATTGATGCGGGCGCGGCGCTTGTAGTTGTCACACGTGGTGCATCAGGCTTGGTGGGCTTTACGGCAGAAGGTCCGGTTGAAGTGCCTGGTGTAAAGGTTGAAGTGGCTGACACAGTGGGTGCAGGTGACACGGTTGGTGCGATTATTGTGGAGGCGATGATTGAAAAGGGAATCCTCAATTTAACGGGTGATCTTTTGAAATCTGTACTGCACCGAGCTGCAGTTGCAGCGGGAATAACCTGTTCTCGAAAAGGCGCGCAGCCACCTTTTAAACACGAACTTAAGGGAATTTAGGTTGTAACGTGCAATTTATCGATGATGCAGAATTCCAAGTTGCCATTGATTTAGATAATGGTGGGCGAATCTCATCCATCAAATGGCGTGAGATGGAATTTACAGTTCCTTTCCGTGGACACGTTCTAACAAATGGTTGGTATCCCATGGCGCCGTGGGCGGGACGTGTTAAAGAGGGATTGATTTCATCTTCATCCGGTGAAGTTCATCAGTTACCTACCAATATTGATCCGCCACATGCGATTCATGGATTTGGATTTGTTTCTTCTTGGCAAGATATTGGCCCAGGGAGGTCGTTATTGCACTTACCAAAGCCATATATGGGTGCAACCGTTGAACAAAGAATTGAAGTCTTAGATGATGCAATTAGATGGTCGCTTGAATATGACGATAACGGTTGCGATATTCCGGTGTGGATGGGGCTTCATCCATGGTTTGCACGAGATTTAGGTGTTGGAGGATCTGCTGAGATTGAATTTAGCGCTGGCAAAATGTTGAAGCGTGGTTCTGATGGGATGCCAACTGGTGAATTAATTACACCGCCTGCGCCACCTTGGGACGATGCATTTACTGAAATAAAAGGCGTACCAGCAGTTGTCTGGGAAGGTGTTGCACGGATTGATATTGAATCTGATGCGCCATGGTGGGTTGTTTACACTGAAGATTCAGATGGAGTCTGCATAGAGCCACAGACTGCGCCGCCAGATGCGGCAAATCTAAAGATTAGTGGTGAGAACTACATCGAAGCCCTCTTTGTATTCTCTAGTGACTAAATAGAATCAACTACATGGCAACTGTTATTCATCGCGAGCACTTGAAGGCGCTTCGCGCAAAGGAAGAGCAGCGTTTTCTTGATACCCATAAAAAGTCAGCTGCTGCCTTTGCAGAATCGAAAAAGGTGATGCACGAAGGCGTTCCAATGTCCTGGATGGCTAAGTGGCCAGGCGCTCATCCAGTCTTTGTGCAGCAGGCTAAGGGAGCCAGATTTACCGATATTGATGGCAATACCTATGTTGATTTCTGCCTGGGCGATACCGGGTCGATGACCGGGCATTCACCAGATGCAACGGTCGCGGCGGTGCGCGAGCAAGTGGGTAAAGGAATTACAGCGATGTTGCCGACAGAGGATGCGGCAATAGTTTCTGGATTATTGCGCGAGCGATTTGGTTTGCCGCTTTGGCAATTTACCGTATCGGCAACCGATGCTAATCGCCATGTGATTCGATATTCACGCATGATTACGGGTCGTAGCAAAATCATCGTGATTGATCGCTGCTATCACGGATCTGTTGATGAAACCTTTGCAACGCTAGATGACGCTGGATTTACCATTAAACGTGAAGGAAATATTGGGGCACCAGTTGATTTAGCAGAGACAACCAGAGTCGTTGAATTTAATGATTTAGTTGCGATGGAGAATGCTCTTGCACATGGAGATGTTGCTGCCATTTTGATGGAACCTGCGATGACCAATATTGGAATCGTGTTACCTGAAGATGGTTATTTGGTAGGGGTGCAAGAGTTGGCTAAAAAGTATGGCGCTTATCTGATTATTGATGAAACCCACACAATTTCTGTTGGACCTGGTGGAATGACTGGTGCACTTGGCTTGAAACCTGATTTCTTGACCATTGGCAAGGCGCTCGCAGGTGGAATTCCAACTGGAACATTTGGAATGACCCATGAGATTGCAGATCAGATTAAGAAAATGGTTGAACTATCCATCATTGATTTAGGTGGAATCGGGGGAACCTTAGCTGGAAATGCATTGTCTCTTGCGGCGATGAAGGCAACGCTGACGCAGGTGCTCACTGAAGATAACTTCAAGCGCATGATTGAACTGGGAAATCGTTGGTGTGACGGAATTGATGCAGCAATAGCTGAATTTGAATTAAATTGGCATTGCAGTCGACTTGGTGCACGCGGTGAATATGTCTTTAAAGGAAAAGCGCCTAGAACGGGTAAAGAAGCGGCTGATTCAGGGGATTTTGAATTAGAACAATATATTCATCTGCGGTTGCTTAATGATGGCTTTTTGTTGACCCCATTTCACAATATGGCGCTGATGTGTCCTGATACAACGGCTGCAGATGTGGATGCACATACTGCTGCTTTTCGCACTATGTGCGCTGAATTAGTGCAGGCTTAGTTAAAGCCAAGGGTCTTATATAAACCCTTACCTGCTTCATTTTCGTCATCGACATACAACATGGCCTGCTTGATTCCCTTTTCTTTGAGGTAGATCAAGCCTTCTTGGCAGACCGCTTTTCCGATTCCTTTTCCGGCTTCTTCTGGGTCAACGCCGATGACGTAGAGCTCACCGATGGGGTCTTGATTAACGAAATCGTGGTGGATTTTGGTCCAACAGAATCCGACAATTTTTTCATCGTGCATGCAGAGAAAGAAGCCGGCAGGATCAAACCAAGGTTCGCTCATCCTGTTTTCTAGATCCTGAATCGCCCAATTTCCTTGGTCAGGGTGGTGAGCAAAGATTGTGTTGTTGAGTGTAAGCCACTCTTCTTTATGCGTTGCTGGGTCAAAGGTGATGAATTGAAAGTTGTTTGGAATATGTGGGATTGGATCTATGAGCGAGCGGTGCAGTTTAAGAATGTGGCGCATGAATTAGACAAGCTCAGAAATTGAGGTTTCTTTGCCACCACTCTGAACGGTAAAGCGATATCCAAC
>JAGWYO010000040.1 GCA_018969355.1 Actinomycetales bacterium | reverse complement strand
ACAATTAAGTTCATTGGTCCGTACTTACTTGCGGCGCGATCACCGAACAAGCGACCGATAACCATTGCAGCAGAGAAACAAATGTATGGAAGTGTTGAAATAAATGGTGTTGCATCAAAGGTGTCGCGCGCAAGGATCGCACCCCAGTCACCAGCAGAGCCTTCGCCGATCGCAGCGCATGTTCCAAGTAATCCAACAATTAAGAAAAGCTTTGGTCGCTTGATCTTCTTTTTTCCTTCTAGTGGATGCTTGTCTAAATCTGCTGGCAAGAACATGTTTCGCACGCAGAAGTTAGCAATGAAGATCAACATCGCTATAAAGGCACATTGCCACATAATTGTTTTTTCTTGTTGAGCCAAGAAGCCACCCAGCACTCCACCAAATAAGGCACCTGCTGAAAACATGGCATGGAATGTGCTCATGTATCGCTTATCTGCTTCATGCTCTAAAACTATTGCATGAGAGTTCATCGCAACATCTTGAGTTGATAAACATGCACCGAAGACTACAAATGCAATACACAGGGTTGCGTAGTTAAGAACTGGGCCAACAAGTAAAAGTGAAAGAGCTAATGCATAGGTTGCGTAATGTGTGACTGGTGCACTACCACGCTTTGCAGATTGTCTGCCAGAAAAACCAAGACCAATTAATACACCGACTGCAATACACAAGAGCGCAAAACCTAAAGCGCTATTGGTGACTCCGAGTTCGCGTTTGAAATCAGGAACACGTGCGTAAAAGGCACCGGCGGTTGTTCCATTGATAATGAAGGCGGTGGTAATCGCGATTCGGGCCCTCAAGAACTGGTTTATTTCACCGCTCCCGCAGTCAATCCACGCACAAAGTAACGCTGCAAGGTGAAGAAAACGAGCAATGGGACTGACAAGCTAACAAATGAGCCCGCAGCAACAGCCTGCCAACCTTCGCCATACTGTCCCAACATTGCAAGCAATGTGTACGTCAAAACTGGACGTTCATTTCCAACAAAAACGAAAGCGATCAAATAATCATTCCAAACCCAAAGGAACTGGAAGATTGCAAATGATGCAAGAGCTGGGACTGAGATTGGAAGAACAAGTCTCCAGAAGATTGTGAAGTTACTTGCGCCATCCATACGTGCTGCTTCAATCAATGTGTTTGGAATCGTCATCATGTAATTTCGCAAAATATAAATAGCAAGGGGCATGGCAAAAGCTGAGTGAACAAACCAGGCAGCCGCATACTGGCCTGAAATTTCTATACCAGTCTTATCTGTAATTGAAATAAACATTTTTAGAACTGGAACCAAAGCACCTTGAAGAGGTACAACGAGCAAACCAATAATTACAGAGAAGAAGAATTCGCGTCCTCGGAAGGAGAGAAAGGTAAATCCAAAAGCTGCATACGCTGCGAACAGAAGTGGCAAAATAGTGGCCGGAATTGTTACAGCCATTGAAGAGATAAAGCTTGTAGCTAACTTATTCTCTGTTAAAACAGTTATATAGGAGCTCAAATCCCAATTTTGGGAGAATGGGTTGAAAATGACATCCCACCAACCAGTTGTTTGGGCTTCACCTTTGGCACGAAGAGAAGTGATAAAAAGACCAACTGTAGGAAGCAACCACAGAGCTGACAGGACAATCAGAACAATGAATGAACCACGGCCTTGCTTCTTTTGTCTAGTTACATTCATCGCGCCGCCTCAAACTTTCGATAGTGACGAACCTGATAGAACATCACTGGAACGATTGCCAAAATCAAAATAACGACCGCGGCCATAGCTTTTCCAGTATTTCCATAAATGAAGTACTCGAGATAGAAGGTTTGGGCCAAAACAGTAGTGTTGTAATTTCCGCCAGTCATGGCCAAAACAATGTCGAAAACCTTCATGGCACCGATTAAAACGGTGATGAATACCGCGATCGCTGTCGGCCAAATCTGCGGCAAAACAATTTTGAAGAAGATTTGCCCTGTATTTGCGCCATCTACACGACCTGCCTCGAGGGTGTCCTCAGGAACACTCTTAATGGCAGCTGAGAGCAGAACCATTGCATAACCGGCGCTTAACCAGATCAAAATAACCATTAATAAAAGGTTGTTAAAGCGGAAGGCTTCTATCTGGAACCACGCTTGAGGATTTCCGCCCAGTTTCATCCAAAGAGTGTTCAGTAAACCTACTTGATCCTGGCCCTCAGGAGCGTATGCATAGATGTATCGCCAAATAACTGCAGCACTAACGAATGAAATAGTCATTGGCATGAAAAATATTGATTTGAAAATCTTTTCCGCGCGAGATCCAACGTTATTCGCAAATTGTGCAATAGCTAGGCCAATTGAAACGGTCAAGATTGGAACAATCGCAATCCACATTAGGTTATTAACAACCATATTTGGGAAGTAATCTTCGGCAAACAGATCTCTAAAGTTTTGAAGTCCTATAAAGGTTGTTGAGCCATCGATCGCTTCTTCCATGAAACTTAGGCGGATCGACTGAATTGTTGGAACTACAATAAATAATCCGATAAGAAAAAGAACAGGACCAATAAAAATAAATGGTTCAACTTTTTTCTTAATCGTTTCAGGAAATAGATGAACAATCTTGTTCATCAACCAATAAACGAAAGCGGTGATAGCAATACCGGCAACTACTGCCGTCAATGCGGTCAACAAATCTTTCATGGTCTTCCTTTTTGGTTAGTGGTTTTCAAATTCTAGAGCAATCAGCGCCAGTGGGATAAACCCACTGGCGCTGATCTTTACACTCTGGTTTTAGCTAAAGCTAGAAGCTTTATGCCTTCTTCCAAGAAGCATCAATCGCATCAAATGCCTGCTTTTGTGACTTCTTTCCAGCGATCCAGTTTGTTAGTTCCTTCCATTCAGTTGCGTTAACAACCGCAGGGGCTAGATCTGAACCATCAAATCCAAAGAGCTTCGCTGAAGAAAGAATTCCCGCGATGTTCTTAGTAATTGGATTCTTGTAACCAGCATTAGGGAATGTCTTGTGTGCTGATAGGTATGAAGGATATGTAGCAAGCATTGCACCTTGACCTAGCTTGTCAGAAAGGATGAAGTTAAGAACCTTCTGAGTTGCAGCCTTGTCATCAAATGCAGCAGCTAGATCGCCACCACCAAGTACAGCATCAGTAGTTCCAGCTGGTGCTGGCAACTTGAAGACGCCTACGCGTGTGAAGTTATTAGCCTTGTATTCAGCCTTAACATCATCTGGGAAGAAGTCGGTGATAAATGATCCTTGACGCATCATGAAGCACTTGTTCTTGTCAGTTGCAAATAGGTTTGCAGTTGCACCGAAGCCAGTTGCTGCGATTGCCTTACCACCACCATTTACATTTCCTGCAGTTAGAGCGATATCTGCAAACTTCTTTGCAGCCTTCTGAACTGTTGGTGATGACCAAGCAAGCTTGCCCTTCCACCATGATGTGTATTCAGCTTCTCCACCGTAGCGAAGTACGTACTCTTCCATCCAGTCTGTTGCAGCCCAACCTGTTGCGCCACCAGACTCAATACCGATGCACCATGGGTAACCAAGCTTCTTAGACTTAATTGTGTCTGTAAGCTTTGTCATGTCTGCATCAGTCTTTGGAACTGTTAATCCTGCAGCCTTGAAGTTAGCTGGGTTGTACCAAACAAGTGACTTTACGTTTGCAGAGACTGGAAGACCGTAAGTCTTTCCACCCTTGGTTGCGAGACCAGCCCATCCTGGAACAAGAGTCTTCTTGATTCCTGCTAGATCAACTGACTTCAATGAGTCGATTGGTTCTAGAACTGATGAGTACTCAAGCAATCCGCCTGGCTGTGGCCACATACCGATGTTTGGTGCCTGTCCTGCCTTCACCTTTACACGAATATCTGTGTCGTATGAAGCAAGTGTTGTGTAAGTAATTTTGATTCCGTTTGCTGCACCGAATGCATCAAGCTCAGCCTGGAAGCCTTTTGCTTGATCTCCGCCGAAGCCACCAAAAATTGTGACTTCATCAGCAGCATGTGCTGAAGGTAGAACAGCAACTGATGCTGCTACCGCAACTGCAACTATTGCAGCGCCTAATTTCTTCATGAAGATTCCTTTCGAAGGGGTACTCAACGCACGAGAGCGCGCTGGGTGTGATGGAAAATTACAAGGGCTGGGCCCCCATTGGTAGCCCAGTCAGGTAACGCTTTGCAAAAGATTTGCGGGGTTTTTGCAGTTTGTTGCATACATACTCACGCTCAAAGCGGGGGATTTGACCTTATTCCTGGAAAAGCTCCAAGTCGCGGCTGGTGCCTGGCTCAGGGAAGAGTGCCAGGGAGATGCTGCGGACACCGTCCCCAGTAAACAGCTCGATAGATGACCGATCAACGACAACTTTAAGATGAAGTTCTTCAGTTGTTGGGGAATAGCTTGCTTCATATTCATTAACAAATACAACTTTTTTATGAGCGTCATAACCAACTTTTGCAAAACCATTTAATCCAATAATTCCTGAAGTTGGAGTTTTAACTCTAAGTTCATAAATTGCGTCACACATAGGTTGTTGAGTCAAAACAATTTCTCCATTGTACTCAACCAATCCAAGTTGACGAGGAATTGTCATTTGAGTTGTCCACGAGGTTTCTGGATGATCTTTTACATCTTGCCAATTCGCAAGCCAGCCAATCAAAACCCTTTTCCCATTCGGTTCATTGTTAAATGTAACGCCAGCGTAATTATCTTTACCAAAATCTAACCAACGTGCTTCATCAGTTGAGTATCGAGGATTAAAAGTTGTTCCATCAAAGTCGCCGACAAAATATTGAGTTCCAGATCCATACAATCCACCTGGATTTAAAGAAACGAGCAAAACCCAGACCTCTTCATTGTTGAAATTGATCGGAATTAAATCTGGGCATTCCCACACACCATCTTTTGCACCAGCTGGACCAAAGTTACTTAAATGGTTCCAGTTGATTAAATCAAATGAAGAGTAAAAAGAGATTCGGTGCTCAAGTGGCTGAGCCACACTCATAATCCAATGATCCTTGTATCGAAAAACCTTCGGATCTCGAAAATCTTTTTTTTTCTCATCTAAAACAGGATTGTTCTCATACTTAACAAAGGTTCTGCCGTTATCGGTGCTCTTTGCGATGCACTGCGATTGATTGGTGTCGGTTTGGCGGGTGTAAATCGCAATTAATTCATCACCATTACTAACGGCACTTCCAGAAAAGATTGCGCCGTCTTCACCTTCAGGAATAGCTACAGGTAGCTCTTCCCAGTTCAGTAGATCTTTAGAAACTGCGTGGCCCCATGACATGTGACCCCATTGAGTCCCAAAAGGATTGTGTTGGAAGAAGAGGTGGTATTCGCCTTTGTGCCACACAAGACCGTTGGGATCATTCATCCAATTTTTTGCAGGGGTGAAATGTGAGGTAGGTCTGTAGTGATGATCTAGTGACACGGCCGAAGCATAGGCTAGCCTCGCTCGTGTGAATCTATTCGATGCCCACTCGATCGTTGGTGATTTAGGGCTAGTCGGCATCTTGACCATCATCTTTGCCGAAACAGGTTTACTGGTGGGGCTGGCCTTCCCGGGGGACTCGCTGCTCTTCATCGCAGGTGTTGCGGCATCT
>JAGWYO010000039.1 GCA_018969355.1 Actinomycetales bacterium | reverse complement strand
GCTTCAATTTCACTGAGCGCTGGAACATTTGTCTGTAATCACATTTTTTATGTATTGCAGGATTACTTAAAAGAAAGCAACATACCTAGCGGATTTATGCATGTGCCCCTCATGGACGAACAACGCAAAGAGTTTGCCAACCTGCCAACCATGCCTATTAGACAGATGATTGCAGGAGTTGAAATAGCTCTGGATGAATTACGGGTATAGACCACGTAATCTGTGGGCTTCGGCAACACGTGCAACACCGATCATATGAGCTGCTTCGCGCCAAGAAACCTTTTTATCACTGGCCATATGCTCAACTTCTCTAAATGATTTCATCATGATGTCATTAAGGTTTTGCTTGACCTCATCAGCGCTCCAGAAGTAGTTTTGCTTATCCTGGACCCATTCAAAGTAAGAAACGATTACGCCGCCTGAGTTAGCCAAGATATCTGGCACCACCAGCACTTTATTCTCATTAAGAATCTGATCTCCGCCAGGAGTTGTTGGGGCGTTAGCGCCTTCAACAATGATCTTGGCTTTAATTCCACTGGCAGTTTTCTCAGTAACAGAGTCAGCTAAGGCTGCAGGGATAAGAACGTCAACATCTAAGTGAAGTAGCTCTTCCTGTGTGAGTTTGTCTGTGCCAGGCATATTTAGGTTGCCGTTTGCTTGGAAGTATTTCCAGAGCTGCGCAACAGATGAGAACCCAGTCACACCACCGCTGACATCACTAACTGCAACAACTTTAAGACCTAGGTTTTCAAGAGCGATAGCAGCCCAGTAACCCACTTTTCCAAAGCCTTGAATAGCAACAGTTGCACCTTTTTGATCAATTCCTTTAACGCGCAGCGCCTCTATTGTTGAGATTGCAACACCATCACCCGTTGCAGATGTGCGACCAAGTGAGCCACCTAAAACAATTGGTTTGCCGGTAACAACTCCTGGAACAGAGAAACCCTCATTAACTGAGTACGTGTCCATCATCCAGGCCATGTTGCGCTCGTCAGTTCCAACATCAGGTGCTGGAATATCGCGCTCTGGTCCAATGATGGGCAAGATCTCTGAGGTGTAGCGACGCGTGAGGCGCTCGTTCTCACCTAAAGACAGTGAATGTGCATCAACTGCAATGCCACCTTTAGCTCCGCCGTAGGGCAAGTTAGTAAGTGCGCATTTCCATGTCATCAACATGGCAAGAGCAACGGTTTCATTCATATCAATATCTGGGTGAAAGCGAACGCCGCCCTTTGATGGACCACGCGTTGTTGAGTATTGAACGCGAAATCCTTTATACATCTCTACGTTTCCGTTATCGCGCCTAAGTGGAACTGCTACTTCAAGGATGCGACGAGGCGTGGAAAGGGTTTGCCAATCATTTTCGGTAAGGTGCAGTAGTTCAACAGCTCGACGCAGCTGCGCCTGAGCGGTTTGAAGAGCTGACTCCGTTGTCATTTTCTTCTTTCACGTTAGTTATGAGCGCAAAGCTTGAGCAAAGGATTCGAAATCCTCCACCAAAATATCAACTTCCTTTTGACCATGAGCCAAAGATATTAACCACTGCTCATCTAAGCCGGGAGGCGTAATGATTCCGCGGTTAAGTGACCACAACCATGAAAGCTCAGCAATGGCAAAATCTGTGGCTTTGTAATCACGGTAGTTACGAACAGGCTCTGTGGACCACGTAATACAACCTTTTACACCGAAACCAACTGTGTGTGCGGGTAGTTGGTATTGCTCAATAATTGCATTGATACGCTCGAGTGCCTGTTGGTTAAAGGCTTCAGCTTGTGCAAGTGATTCTTCTGTAAAGATGATGTCTGCTGCACGAACACCGGCCATTGCAAGGGGATTACCGTTAAATGTTCCAAAGTGGGCCATTTTTCCATTAGTAACAAAGTCCATGTACTTTTTCTTGCCACCAAAGGCAGCCAAAGTAAGTCCACCTCCAATTGATTTTGCAAGGGTAATTAAGTCTGGCGTAACACCTAAGCGCTGCGCGGCACCTTGATGTCCTGCAGTTAAACCCGTTTTAACTTCATCAAAGATTAAAACAACGTTGTATTCATCGCAGAGTTCACGCACGCGCTCTAAATAACCTTCATCAGGCAAAACAATTCCAATGTTTTCTAGAACTGGTTCAAGAATGAAGCAAGCGATAGAAGAGCCGTGCTTCTTTAATGTTCGCTCTAGGGCTTCTGCATTGTTATAAGGAACAACATGCATCTCACCTGGGACAATGCCATTAGGTGTGTGAGGGATTGGATCATTAGGATCACCAATCTTGTCGAGTGGCGGCTTTGTAGAAACAACAAGTGGGTCATAGCTACCGTGGTAGCCGCCCTCAATTTTAACTATTGCGTTTTTACCTGTTGCAGCACGTGCTGTGCGCACGGCATACATTGTGGATTCAGTTCCAGAGTTAGTGAAACGAACTTGGTCGATACCAAAGCGGCGACAGATGCGCTCTGCAGCATCAGTTGAAATAGGAGATGGAGTTACAAAAAGAGTTCCAGTTTCGAGGGCCTTCTTTACTTCCTCAACGATGACTGGGTTCAGGTGACCTGCCAACATGGCTCCAAAGCCCATGGAGAGATCTAGGAGCGCTCGACCATCGACATCAGTCATCCAGGCGCCCTGTGCGCTCACAATAGAGATTGGGTATGGGTCCCAGTGCTGGAAGCTTGAAGTCACACCTAGAGGCAAAGACTTAAGAGCACGTCGACTTTCTTCGGCGCTCTTGCCAGTTTGCTTGGTGAATAACTCCCATTCAGCTTTCAGGAGTTCGGCAATCCGCTGCGGTGATACCGGAGTAGATGTTGAAGGAACGAATCTGTAAGTTTCTCTGTGATTAGTTTGTGTAAGCATTGGTAAAACTTGTACGGCAAAGGTTTCAGCTTTTGAAACTCGTTTGAGAAGTACTCTCCCGGTTCGGTTTTTAGTCCTTTCGAACTAAGGCTTAAGTATCTCATGCCGTTTTTTAAATGCAACCCCTGAAAAAACCGGGTGTGTCATGCGGGAAAATGGGATTTTATTTCATAAAAAGTGCGTTTAAGCGTTTTGTTGTGAAAAAAAGTCCAATAACTATCATTACAACAAAATAGAGTGCATGGCCTATTAAAGCCAATTCTATGTTACCTAAACAAAGTCCACGAACTAAATTAATTGCATGCGTAAGCGGCAGTAGATTAACCGTAAACTGAAGCCACTCTGGGAAAACACTAACTGGGTAAAAAGATCCAGAAAATAGAAACATCGGCAATAAAACAACAGTCACAATCTCTAACTGCTGAAAAGATTTCATATAAGATGTAACAGCCATACCGCAGGCGGCAAAACCAAAAGCAATAAGAACTGCGGCAGGAATTGCAAGCAAACCCCAAATGCTTTCGACTAATCCAAGTGGTGCAATAACTGCCATGAAAGCACATGCATAAGAGAATCCGCGAATTAAGGCCCAACCAATTTCACCTAATGCAACATCAAGTGGCCCCATTGAAGTTGCCAACATGCCATGGTAAATACGATCGTGATTGAGTTTAAAGAACACGTTCATTGTGGAGTCATAAATAGCGCCGTTCATGGCACTCGTTGCAAGCAGCGCTGGTGCGATGAATGCGGCGTATTTAATGCTTTCTCCACCCACAGCAATTGTTGGTAGTAGCTTCCCAATGCCGTAACCAAATGAGAGCAAATATAAAACTGGCTCAATAAAGCCGGAGATAACAATCATGTATGTGGAGGATTTGAAAGCAATAAGTCCTCGTTCTAGTAGCTGTGGTACACGAGCTGAATAAACACGCTCACCACGTTTACCAGCACGGGCATCGGCGATAGCAACAGCCATAGGAATAAACATCTATTTAGCCAATCGCTTCGTGAAGATGCGAGCAGAGAAGAACAGGCCTAGCACCAGCATGATGCCAAGGAATATAAAGTGCACCCAGATCATTGTTGGTGAAATGAAGTGACCATAAGTTAAGTGGCGTCCTAACTCAGTTGCATGCCACAGTGGTGAGATCCAGCCAATCCACTGCAGGAAGAAGGGCATTGATGTGAGAGGGAAAAAGGTCCCTGAAAACATGAAAAGAGGCATCATCACAAAGCGGCCTAAAACAACAAAGAAGATGTTTTCATCTTCTAACTTTCCAGCCAGCGCTTGCATGAGTGCACCAAATGATGCGCCTGCAAAAATTGCTGTTGGGATTGCAAGCCAAGCACGTGGGGATTCAAGTGCACCGAATGCCCACATAACTCCGAAATATAAAACTACGGTGTAGAAAGCGCGGAAAAGCGCAGTAAGAAAAACACCATAAGAAATCTGAGCCCCGGATAAAGGGGTTGAGTTCATAGAATAAAAAGTCTTATGCCATTTAAAACCTTCAAGTGTTGGGTAGATAGTTTCATCCATAGTTCCTTGAATTGCCGCTTGTGCAAGCAAAGCTGGGGCTAAGAAAGTTAAATACTTAACGCCATCAACACCTGCCGGACCAACGCTCTGATCAATTAAGCCACCCAGGCCAACTCCTACCGATATTAAGTAAAGAACTGGGTTAGCAATTGCAATACCGATAATCATCCAGATCCACTTCATCATCTGGCGGATACGGGCCTGTGCAACATAGATAGCCCCTCGAGATTGCACTCGTGCTGCATCTACAAGAACCAATGAACCTTGTCGGATATTTGTAAGGTTCATTACTCGATCAAAGTTCTTCCAGTAAGGCGCAAGAAGACATCTTCTAGCGATGAGCGGCGGACTAATGATGTTTTTGGGTGAAAGTCTGCGGCATAAATCTTTTCAAGTAGCGCTTCGCCATCTTCGGTATACATCAAAACACGATCGGGAAGCTCTTCAATGCGTTCACACATTGTCCGCAGTTGATCAGCCATGCCCTGATTGCGATCTGAACCAAAACGAAGTTCAAGAACTTCCTTCGTTGAATAATCCTTAATAAGTGCGGCAGGACTTCCCTCGGCCATGATTGAGCCCTTATCCATCACCATGAGGCGATCACAGAGTTGTTCTGCTTCATCCATAAAGTGAGTAGTGATAAGCAGTGTCACACCTTGTTCTTTGAGGCGGAATAAACGATCCCACAAAATATGGCGCGCTTGTGGGTCTAATCCTGTTGTTGGTTCATCTAGCATCAAGATTTCAGGTTCACTTACTAATGCGCGCGCAATTGTTAAGCGGCGCTTCATACCCCCACTGAGAGTCTCTACTTTTGAATCACGTTTTTCTTCCAATTGAGCAAAAACTAGAAGTTCATCTACTTTTGCCTTAACAAAGGAGCGAGGTAATCCAAAGTAACGTCCATAGATATAAAGGTTTTCAGCCACACTTAACTGCATATCCAAGTTATCTTGCTGGGGGACAACACCTAAGTGAGCACGAATCTGTGGTCCATGTAGTTCTGGATCTTTTCCCAAAATTGAAATCGTGCCTGAGGTGCGCTGTGAGGTTGCGCCAATGATGCGCATAGCTGTTGATTTACCAGCCCCGTTTGGTCCTAGAAAGCCGAAGGACTCACCCTTAAAGACATCGAAGTCGATGCCGTTGACCGCGGTGAAATCCCCGAATTTCTTGGTCAAACCACGCGCTGAAATAAGTGGATTAGACATCCCTAAATCCT
>JAGWYO010000002.1 GCA_018969355.1 Actinomycetales bacterium | reverse complement strand
GCGCCAAATGCGCTCGTTCCTTCACCATTAAATGTAAGGCTTACAAACCAAGCGCTACCGCCTTGGGAATCAATGCCTGCAGATGCTTTAGAGATTTGACGACCTAAAACTTCTGCTGGAGCTAAAATATATTTTGTTAATCCTGCTCTATCGCAAGCAACGATTGTCTCTGTTGGTGCATCGGCTCCTGAGCCCCGGAGATTTTCAGGTTTTGTACAATCTAGAGCTGCGAACTTTGCATTTACTTCTGCACTGACTCCAGTGGCAGGTGTTGCAGCAGGATCTGCTGTACCAGCTGAGGCTGCAGTGGCCAACACTTGTCGGAATCGCAACTCAGCCGTTTGTCCCACTAGTTCAACGACGCGACGACCAGTATCACCGGGCACAGATATAACAATCTGACGATTGGTACCACTTCCCTGCGCAGCTACTTCAGATTCGGCAACTCCGAGTGAGTTAACGCGCTGGCGAATAATAGAGACTGCTTGATCTATGGCTTCGTTAGTAACTTTCCCATTTTCTCCTGGTGCAATTCGCGGCTGAAGAGTCACTGACGTTCCGCCACGCAAATCAAGACCGAGACGCACTGCTGTCGCGCTTTGGACAAATACTAGGCCTGTCAATGCAATGAGCACGAGAGCCAGGATTGCCAAAGATCGCGCTGGGCGGGCAACCGTCTTTACTGGTTTAGTAGGTGTAGACATAGGTGCAGAGTCTAGGCGTCAGGTGCAGGTGTGTCGAAAAGCCAGGCAGATTGAGCAGGTGGTGTTCGTCCTATGTGAGCAAAACCTGCAGCAGTTGCAACTCTTCCCCGCGATGTCCTGGCCATGAGGCCAAGCCGGACTAGGAAAGGTTCTGCCACTGATTCAACAGTTTCCACCTCTTCTCCCACCGCGATTGCCAACGTTGATACCCCCACGGGTCCACCATTAAAGCGCTCGACCAAGGCTACTAACACTGCGCGATCGAGGCGATCTAAGCCCATCTCATCTACTTCATACATCTGAAGCGCAGCTTGTGCATGAATTAGTGAAATAGATGCGTTCGCTCTGACTTGTGCATAGTCACGTACTCGGCGTAGCAAGCGATTGGCGATACGTGGTGTGCCACGAGACCTGCCAGAAATCTCAGTGATTGCATCGGCATGAATATCTATCTCTAAAAGATCAGCACTTCGCACAATCACTTGGGCTAATTCCTTATCCTCATAAAAATCTAAATGAGCAGTAAAACCAAAGCGATCGCGAAGTGGTCCTGGCAATAGTCCAGCACGTGTTGTTGCACCTACTAAGGTGAAATGCGGAAGTTGTAATGCAATAGCAGTAGCCCCTGGGCCTTTACCCACTACAACATCGACTCTGAAATCCTCCATCGCTAAATAGAGAAGTTCCTCAGCAGGCCGTGGCAATCTATGGATCTCATCGAGAAAGAGAATCTCCCCTTCAACTAATGAGGAGAGAATGGCTGCTAAATCTCCAGCATGTGTAATTGCAGGACCGCTGCTTATGCGAATTGGTGCCTGCATCTCACTTGCCAAAATTAACGCCAACGTAGTCTTACCCAAACCTGGTGGGCCAGAGAGCAAGATGTGATCTGCTGGAGTCTGTCGATGGCGAGCAGCTGTGAGCAAAACATCTATCTGTTCACGCACGCGATCTTGTCCAATGAAATCTTTAAGACTCTTTGGACGAAGAGCTTGTTCTAACGCTGACTCTTCACCCTTGATATGCGGGCCGACTAAGCGGTCCTGGTTATCAGCCACGGGAACTCTTTCCACTTGCTAGCGCTAATTTCAAGAGCGCACTTAACTCCATGGTGGCAGGGTTCAGATTGTTGCCATGCAAATCGTTAACGACATAACTAATTGCAAAATCAGATTCCTTAGGAGAAAAACCTAGTGACACTAGCGCGCTCAGGAGCTGTTCACGCCATGGCGGTTGGTGAGCTTTATATGGTGCATTAGAGGAGAGATCACTGAGCTTGCCTTTTAACTCCAAAATCAAGCGCTGGGCACCTTTTTTACCAATTCCCGGAACTCGCTCAATCGCCGAGGTGTCCTCCTGTGCAATAGCCCGTGCCAAATCTTCAGGAGTGAGCGCACCCATGATGGAAAGGGCGACCTTGGGTCCTACTCCTGAGACAGTTTGGACAAGCTCAAAAAGATTTCGGACCTCTTCAGTTAAAAAACCAAACAAAGTAAGTGCATCTTCACGCACAACAAGGGAGGTATAGAGAGTTGTTTGGGAACCAAGGGTTAACCCGGCACTTGTCGGTGGATTAATCAGAACGTTCAATCCCACCCCACCGACTTCGACAACTAATTTGTCGAGTGAAAGCCAGCGAATAGTTCCAGTAACTGTTGCAATCATTTAGCCACGCAGTTTTCTAAGACGTGATTTCTCGGCCTCAACTGCCTGATTGATTCTGGCCGTTGATCCACCTCGCCAAATATTACAAATGGCAAGTGCAAGTGCATCGGTTGCATCCACTGGCTTAGGGATGGAATCCAAGTTAAGAATCTTCTGGACCATCTGAGCGACCTGTGCTTTATTGGCCCGGCCTGATCCTGATACGGCAGCTTTGACTTCGCTGGGTGTGTGCATCATGACTGGAATTCCCGCTTTAGCAGCAATGAGTAATGCAATACCTGCGGCTTGGCCAGTTCCCATAACCGTTCTGACGTTGTGTTGAGCAAAGACTCGCTCCACTGCAATCACATCGGGATTACAGAGTGCAATCCATTCATTTAAACCATTATCAATCTCCAACAGACGATTCTCTAGCGCCATATCGCTCGGGGTCATAACAACGCCCACACCCACCATAGTTAACGTTGATCCAGGTTTGCCTTCCACGATTCCAATGCCACAACGTGTGAGACCAGGGTCAATACCTAGCACGCGCATTATGGCCACCAATTCCTCTGACGAAGTTTGCAGTTTCTAGCCTAGGCCTTACTGGTGACGAATTTATCCCAGGCTCGCCATAACCTCATCTGAAACATCGAAGTTGCTATAGACGTTTTGTACATCATCGAGCTCTTCAATGGCATCAATGAGTTCAAATACCTTCTTAGCCCCATCGGCATCTAGTGGAATCGACATTGATGGCAGGAATGAAGAATCAGCTGATTCATAGTCTATTCCAGCGTTTTGCAGGGCAGTTCGAACTTGCACCAAATCAACTGGTTCACACACAACCTCAAAAGATTCTCCCAAGTCATTAACCTCTTCTGCTCCAGCATCTAGGACGGCCTCAAGAATTCGATCCTCTGTTAACCCGTCAACCTTATTTACAATGATGACGCCTTTGCGATTGAAAAGATATGAAACAGAACCAAGATCTGCCATTGATCCACCATTGCGTGTGACAGCAACCTTAATTTCAGAGGCTGAACGGTTGCGATTATCAGATAGACATTCAATCATAATCGCAACACCGTTAGGGCCATAGCCCTCATACATAATCGTTATCCAATCTTTAGCACCAGCCTCTAAACCGGCACCACGCTTAATTGCGCGATCAATGTTATCGGCTGGCATAGAAGATTTCTTAGCCTTGGTAACTGCATCAAATAAAGTTGGGTTGCCTTCCATGTCAGCGCCACCATTGCGAGCGGCAACTTCTATTGCACGGATCTGCTTAGCAAAAACCTTTGCACGACGACTATCGATAATCGCTTTCTTATGCTTGGTTGTTGCCCACTTGGAATGGCCAGACATGACGTACACCTTCAATCTCATGAACGATGATTATGAAACTTACTGTACCTTCTCTAAAGCAGGCTTTGCCACTTCCTCTATAAAATAGCGATGAATCCGATGATCTGCAGTAAGTTCTGGATGAAAAGAGGTGGCAAGAAGAGTTGTAGAGCGCACAGCCACGGGGTGGGAATCAACTACAGCCAGTACTTTCACGCCAGCCCCCACTTTTTCCACCCATGGAGCACGGATGAATACCGCCTTAATCAAATCACTCGATCCATCATCAAATATGAGATCTGTTTCAAATGAATCAACTTGGCGACCAAAAGCATTACGGCGAACTGTGATATCTAATCCACCAAAGGTTTTCTGTCCTTGTTTGGCATCCAAAATGGAATCGGCGAGCAAAATCATTCCTGCGCACGATCCATACACGGGCATACCTGCAGCAATACGTTGCTTAATAGGTTCAAAGATGCCAAAGATTTCAGATAGCTGGGCGATAGTTGTTGATTCTCCTCCAGGCAAAACCAAGGCATCAACTTCTGCCAACTCTGATCCTGTCCGTACTTCAATGGGATTAATACCGCAAGCAATCAAAGCGCTCACATGCTCGCGAACATCACCCTGGAGTGAGAGAACTCCGACCTTCATAAAAGTAGTGAACTACCAGCCGCGATCAGCAAGACGGTGGGGCACAGGAAGATCTGCAACGTTAATACCAACCATTGCCTCGCCCAATCCGCGAGATGCATCAGCCACAACCTTGGCATCTTGCCAAAACGTTGTTGCCTTCACACATGCAGCTGCGCGTTGGGCTGGATTTCCAGATTTGAATATTCCTGAGCCAATAAAGACTCCATCAGCGCCCATGCTCATCATCAATGCTGCGTCTGCAGGTGTTGCGATTCCGCCAGCAGTAAAGAGAACAACTGGAAGCTTGCCGTTGTGGGCTACTTCTTTAACCAATTCATAGGGAGCTTGGAGCTCTTTAGCTGCAACATAGAGTTCATCTTCACGCTTTGAAGAAAGGCGTCGGATTTCCCCGCCAATCTTGCGCATGTGTTGCATGGCATTGGAAACATCGCCTGTGCCAGCCTCACCCTTAGAACGAATCATTGCAGCGCCCTCATTAATACGACGGAGAGCTTCACCTAAATTTGTAGCACCACACACAAATGGAACTGTGAACTCCCACTTATCAATGTGGTTTTCATAATCTGCCGGAGTAAGAACCTCTGACTCATCGATGTAATCAACACCAAGAGATTGCAAAACTTTGGCTTCAACAAAGTGGCCTATACGGGCTTTGGCCATCACAGGGATTGAGACTGCTGCTTGAATCTTTTCAATCATGTCAGGATCAGACATACGAGCAACGCCGCCTTGTGCACGGATATCGGCAGGCACGCGCTCCAGTGCCATCACAGCAACTGCGCCGGCATCTTCAGCGATCTTTGCCTGCTCCGCGTTGACGACATCCATAATGACGCCACCTTTGAGCATCTCGGCCATTCCACGCTTGACTCGTCCTGTGCCTTTTACTTCTGACATTTACTCTTTACTCACCTTCACCTGTGTAGGGGAACATCCTACTTTGTCTTTGTCGCCCTCGCGCTCGCAGATAAATAGGTGAAATCAGGCTCGGTATCGGTCAGGGCAACCCAAATCTGACCAGGAGCAAACTTTATTTCGCTGCCATCACGCAGAGTCCACGTAGTACCAACGGCTTCAGAAGGCCGCTTCCACTGAGCCTGATAACTTTTACCATCACGCAAAATGAATCCTCGTCCACTTCCAACGGTTTGTGAAAACGGAGTGACTCCCCCGACCTTGTCTTTGTATTCGGAATCAGTGATAGAAACTATTTGAATGACCAATGTTGTTGGCCCTAGAACTATTCCAGAATCCGCGAGATTGCTTCTTGAGTTATGTGAGAGCAACCAACGAGATTCAGACTCTGACCACTCTGCGCTATATCTAGCAGCAGGCCAATGCATGATGACAGATTGAGTTGATTTACCACCCTCTGGTGCATCACCAAAGCTCCAACCAACAGTGGAGGCTGTGGTGATTTGGTAGTTCTTCTCAACTATTTTTGCCATCAGACGATCTGCCCGTAGAACCATTGCAACAGGTGCCACACGATTAGTATCTGTTGTGTATATCGATGGAGGCTGTGCTTGGGCCCCAAGATTTTGTAGATTTGCTGCATCTATGACTGGCAATAGTTTCTTTTGTGCACCGCTATAGGCAAATGCAACACGACCATACTGGCTCAAGATTTCCATATCAGAAATACGTGCACTTCGCACCGGTCCAATGCGCTCTGGAATAACCGATGAGAAGATTGCAGCTAACCGCGTGAGACCACCCTCAACTTGTTCGATATAGACAACATCTGCATCCTCTAGTCCAATTTGTGGATGCGCCGCATTTGTATCATCAATCTTCACAGCCAACACCGGACCATTGATACCTTCTCGTCCGCTGAGAACGTTGCGTTCGGCCGATTGTGACACAAGATCTGAAATTGCAGAACAGCCTGTGAGCAAAACAGTCAAGGTAAGTGCACTACAAAGACGCTTATAGAACATCAGATTCAAACTCATATGTCACTGGAAGTGGTGCGGTTCCAGCTAATCGAAATGTCTTCACGACAAGTTTTTTGCGCACCATTTGTGTTGATGAAACAGCGTCAGTATGAATAGCTATTGCCACGCCAATTTTTGCCGTCAAAGCAGAGAGCTCCTGCAATAAGGCTTTTTCTGAATCCGATGCATGCGCCAATCCATCAGAGAGAATCAGGCTCAAAGCCCCAGACAAACCGCTCTCTGCCACGGATCTATGTTCAACATCTGCATCACGGGCTTGATAGGCAGCCCCCGTCAACAACAGTGAAGATGCTGGATCTGCTAAATCACTGTGCGCTATCTCAAGTGCAATAGCCGCTCTTTTTTGAAGCAAAACATCAAGATTTGCCCAACTTGTTTCGACTCTATGGTGCAAACGATCAAGACGAGTTGCCGAGAACGACAAATACCAAAGACCCACTAGAAGAACAAACCCAAGGATTAAGGCACTTTTCACTTCTTCTCCTCATCACGTGAGAGGAAGCGGCTCCAGGCACGCCCATCAGAGCTCAATGAAACTCCATTAGCGCCAACCATTGCCATTTCATAAATTGAAAAAATCTGCTGAGCCACTACGTCCCAATCAAATATTTGGGCATGTGCCTTGCCGGCTATAGATAATTGCTTGCGCCTATTTTGATCTCGAAGTAAATCAATTATTACCTTTGCCAGATCAGTAGAGTTTTCGGATTCAAAGAGAGCACCGAACTCACCTGAGCCCAACAATGAATCAAATGCTGGGATATTACTTGCAACGACACAGGCACCGCCTGCTAAAGCTTCAGCAAGAATAATTCCAAAAGATTCACCACCTGTATTAGGTGCAACATAGAGTGAGACTGATGACATAAAGTCTGCTTTTTCTTGCTCAGAAATCTTTCCTAAAAATTCAAATCGATGACGCAATTGAGGATCAATATGCTTTTCAAACTCTCTCGGATCTCCAGGTCCTGCCACAAAAACTTTTACATCAGGTGCAAAGCGAGCAACAATGGGCAGAGCGTCAACTAGTACCTGTAAGCCCTTACGCGGTTCCTCAAAACGACCGATGAAACCAATCGTGTTTCCTGCCCACTTCTGCTGGAAAATTCCAGCAGAATAACGCTTGGCATAAATTCCATTAGGAACAACTACTGCATCAGTTTCAAGGTGATCAGTTAAGGTAAGGCGCGCGGCCTCTGAAACTGCGATGCGGGCAGATAGTTTCTCAATAGCAGGTTCAAGAATTGGGCCAATTGCAAAGATTACTTTCTGCCGCTTTGCCGCCGCATGAAAAGTTCCCACCATCGGACCTTCTGCTGCCCAGCAAGCAAGAAGTGAGATTGATGGAATTGCTGGCTCATGTAGATGCAACAGATCAAATTCTGCACTACCTATCCATTGGCGCACACGTGCATAGGCAATAGGTCCAAAAAGAACACGTGCAACAGCGCCGTTATAGGGAATAGAGATTGGTTTACCTGCGCTGACTACATAGTCAGGCAATTGGCTCTCATCGATAGCAGGTGCAAGAACGGACACAGTGTGTCCAGCCGCGATTAAAAACTCAGCTAAATCTCGAACATGATTTTGCACACCACCCGGTGTGTCCCATCCATAAGGACAAACGATCCCAATTGTGAGTTTCTTAGTCAACATTAGTTACGATCCTTGAAATCGCCGTCAATCCAAATGCGTTGCATCATGTGCCAATCCTGAGGGTGCTGGGCAATACCTTGTGCAAATAGATCAGCACTCTTTTGAACCAAAGCAGCTACGCGCTCGGTTTCACTTCCTTCTGTGGGTATTTCAATCAGGGTGAAATCGATATGGATTCCTATTTCGGTGTATGAAACGTAGGCGCTGATTAACGGGGCATCTGTGCGAATTGCAAGTAAGGCCGGCCCTGCAGGCATTCTGGCTGGAGCACCAAAGAAAGTAACATCAATTCCTGAACGAGAAAGATCCCGATCGGCAGCAAGTGCCACCACGCAACCACTTCTTATGCGTTGTATGAGTGTGGGAATAACACGGCCATCGAGAGGAAGAGATTCCATTCCAAAGTCAGAGCGGTATTGCATGAACTTCTTAAAAAGCTTTTCTGGCTTCAAATGCTCGGCCACGGTGACTATTTTCGCCCCTCGAGCACAAAAATACGCTGCTGCATGATCATAATTTCCACAATGCGGCAATGTAACAATCGCTCCCTTTCCAGCAGACACGGCATCCATCAAAATACTTTCATCATTGAAAGTTACGGTGCCAAGAATTCGTTCTTTAGACCAATCAGGAAATCTAAATGTGTCACACCAATAACGAAAGGCTGATCGCGTGGCTTTGTAAACAAGTAGATCTAAATCTAGAGGCGTTATATTTGGCTGCGTCCGTTGTAAATTCGAGCGGAATCGAACGATGAATTTTCCATTTTTTCGCACCATAGAGTCTGCGATTTTGTCTGCGATCGAATATACCAATATCTCTGGTAACCAACGCAAAACTCGCCAAGCAGCAAAATAACCCCAGGCGGTTACCGTTTGAATCATTGCTTAAATGCCTTGCGAACAATCACCATTCGTTGCACCACTGTTACTACTCCTAACATTGCAAGTAACCACATTCCGGCGGCCAGGACATATGGAACCCCCAGGCCATCAAGTGCAATTGCAGACATTGCCATGATTAACCGCTCGGTCCGCTCTGCTATTCCCCCGCTACATTCAACGTCATAACTCTCAGCTTTGGCACGAATATATGGAACGAGCATTCCTGTTACTAGCGTGGCAATCACGACAAAACTTAATTGGTCATCGTTATTGATCAAGTAAATACTCACGCCTAGAAGAATCGAAGAATCTGTTAAGCGATCTATGGTGGAGTCTAGGAAACTTCCCCATTTGCTAGCACCTGCTTGAGAGATACGAGCCATCGTGCCATCGAAGAGATCGCTCACGGCAAAAAAGGCAATGAGCGCGGTGCCAAGAAAGAAATCACCACGCGGATAGAAAAACAGCGCTGATGCAATTACTCCTATAGCACCCACCCATGTGACTGCATTGGGTGTTATCCCGATGCGCAGGGCTTTGGTGGCTACGGGTGTTATTAATCTCGTAACCGCAGGTTTTAAAGTACGACTTAGCATCACTGCACATCGTAGGCTGACCCAGTGCAGAATCCCACATCCCCTCTCAATCTCTGCGTCTTTGGCCACCCTTCAGCCAACCCCGGAGAAGTTGCTTCAGCGCTAGGGGCAAGACTTGGAAGTGATGCCACTGGTGAGATTTCCTGCGCCATCTTCGCTCTCAATCCCAACACCGGAATTGATCAAGCCACCATTGATCAATGGCAAGCCTTCGATGAGTTTCTAACGCCTCGCTTGATTGTTGTTACACATTTGGATGAAAACAATGCCGACTTTGATGATGCAGTGATGTTGGCTACCAGGGTCTTTGATCAGGTCGCCACGCCTTACTTAGTTCTCCATGATGATGATGGATCACCTAGAGCACTCATTTCACTCTCGGATATGGTTATCACTGATTACTCCACAACTCCTCCGAGACAACATGCTTGTGAACCTGAACATGAAACTTTAGTTCAGGAGTTTCGTGATGAATACTTAGAATTACTCACATCCATGGGTGAAGGCGCATTTGCAGCTGGAGTTCTCTTTCCAGCTATTCCTCTTGTGATTGAAAAGGCAATTGGCTTTGATGTTATAGAGAAATATCTGGCTGAACTTCATTAGCACTACCAAGCAGCAGCAATCTCTTCTCTCGTCAAAGTCAGCAACTGCGGTAGCACTTTTGTTTTTCCAATAATTGGCATGAAGTTTGCATCTCCGCTCCAACGCGGAACGATGTGTTGGTGAATATGTTCTGCCACACCAGCCCCAGAAATAGCGCCCTGATTCATCCCCAAGTTAAAGCCTGCAGGGGATGAAACTTTTCGAATAGTTTTCATCGCATGAGAAGTAAGGGAAGAAATCTCGTTGCGCTCTTCTTCATTTAGGTCAGTCAGATCTGCAACATGCCTTTGAGCGCAGACCAATAAGTGCCCTGGGTTATACGGATACAAATTCATTACTACATATGCGCTCTTGCCACGATGCACAATCAGGCCCTCTTCATCACTTAATGTGGGAATACGGCAGAACGGACATTCAACGTCATTGCCCTCTAATGGGCGGTTTTCTCCACGTAAGTACTCAAGCCGGTGAGGCGCCCACAACCGTTGCCAACCATCAGGCATTCCTGCGCCATCAATATGCATTGTTAAACCTGTGTGCGATCTGCTACTACTTTTTGAATTTGTGCAATTGCATCCTTGATAGGAATCCCATTTTTCTGTTCGCCATTGCGGTAGCGGAATGAGACAGCACCAGCTGCCATATCTTCCTCACCAGCGATAAGCATAAATGGCACCTTTTGCATTTGGGCGTTACGGACCTTCTTTTGCATGCGATCATCTGATGCATCTAGCTCTGCACGAATGCCAGCCTTCTTCATCTGCTTAATGACATCAGCTAAATAATCTGCAAAAGCTTCAGCAACTGGAATACCCACTACTTGAACTGGCGCGAGCCATGGTGGGAAAGCTCCTGAGTAATGCTCGGTGAGAACACCAAAGAATCTCTCAATGGAACCAAAGAGTGCGCGGTGAATCATTACGGGGCGCTGGCGCGATCCATCGGCTGCTGAATACTCAAGTTCAAAGCGTTGTGGAAGTTGGAAGTCGACTTGAATCGTTGACATCTGCCAAGTGCGACCAATGGCATCTTTTGCTTGCACGGAGATCTTCGGGCCATAGAAAGCTGCGCCACCTTCATCTAGTACTAACTCCAGTTTTTGAGCAACTGCAGCTTTGCGCAATGTTTCAGTTGCCTCTTGCCAATCTGAATCTTCTCCCACAAATTTTTCTAGGTTCTTCGTTGAAAGCTCAAGATAGAAATCATTGAGTCCATAGTCACGCAAAAGGTTGAGCACGAATGTTAGAAGTGAATCTAATTCATCTGCCATCTGTTCTTTTGTGCAGTAGATATGTGCATCATCTTGAGTGAAACCCCGAGCACGAGTAATGCCATGTAACACGCCAGATTTTTCATAGCGATATACAGTTCCAAACTCGAAAAGTCGAAGCGGTAACTCGCGATATGAGCGCTGACGGGCCTGGAAAATAAGGTTGTGGAATGGGCAGTTCATGGGCTTCATGTAGTACTGCTGACCAGGCTTTTTAATCGTTCCATCGGCATGGAGTTCTTCATCCATAATCATCGGTGGATACATTCCCTCTGAGTACCAATCCAAGTGACCTGATTTTTCAAACAAGGCCGACTTAGTTAAATGAGGAGAATAAACAAACTCGTAATTCTCTTCTTCATGTCGCTTGCGTGAGTAATCCTCCATCGCTCGGCGAATGATTCCCCCTTTGGGATGAAAGACTGCAAGTCCAGAGCCAATCTCATCTGGAAATGAAAATAGATCCAACTCAGTTCCAAGTCGGCGATGATCGCGCTTTTCAGCCTCTGCTAGAAGTTCTAAGTGAGCGTTTAGTTCATCTTGTGATGGCCACGCTGTGCCATAAATGCGCTGGAGCATCGGGTTCTTTTCAGATCCGCGCCAATACGCTGCCGCACTTCGCATTAACTTAAAAGCAGGAATGTGCTTTGTGGATGGAAGATGAGGGCCTCTGCATAAATCTGACCACACTGGATTTCCATCTCTACCTAAATTGTCATAGATAGTGAGCTCTGCTCCCCCAACTTCGACGTTAGCTTCTTCTCCAGCTGGCCCCTTTATCCCAATAAGTTCGCATTTATATGGCTCGTGTGAGAGTTCAGCTAGCGCCTCTTTTTCAGAAACAACACGACGGCGAAAGCGCTGGCCATCTTTTACAATCTTGCGCATGACGCTTTCAATCTTGGCTAAATCATCTGGATTAAAGGGTGTCTTAGGATCAAAGTCGTAATAAAAACCATCTGTGATCGGTGGTCCAATTCCGAGCTTTGTTTGTGCGAACACTTCTTGCACCGCTTGTGCCATTACGTGGGCAGTTGAGTGGCGGAGCACAAAGAGTCCATCAGGAGAATTCATGATGACAGATTCAACGACATCGCCTTCTTGCAGATCGGTCCATAAATCTTTGAGCATGCCGTTTATGCGGCATACAACTACCTCTTTATTATCTGCAAAGAGGTGGGTGGGGCGTTGATCAGTCTCTATGGAGCGTGATGCACCATCAACGGTTACCTGAATCATGTGGCTAGCCTACCGAATACTGATGTGCTAACGCCTTTATTTCTTCTCCGAAGGCATGTGAAAGCTGCAACGGCCGCGCATTAATCGATGAAATCGCATGAGATAAACGCAAACTGCTAATAAAGAAGGCAGAGGTGATTTCCAAAAGCCGAGCAGCTGGAATGCTCTCGACGCTAAGGCGTCCATTCTCAATGAGCATCTGACGAATAATTCCAGGCAAAACAAGATCAGAAGTTGGCGGTGTTATCCAGCGACCATCAATCTGAGCAATCAGATTTGTTACGGAGCCTTCACAGATATTGCCTTGAGCATTGAGAACAATCGCATCATCAAAGCCAGCCAAACGGGCCTGCTCAAGAATGTCAAAACGATTCGTATATGGAAATCGTTTATGAATATCACCTGCAACAGCCTCTGGATGTACTCTCACGTCGCAGCTTTTCACTTGCTCCCTATATGACATGTGAACTGCCAACCAATTGCCTTGATCATCAAAAGAAATCCGCAGCATCCCTAAACCTTGAGGAACTACGGTAAATAATTCAGCAACACCTTGTGCAATCTCTTGAGGGTTTGGCATCGAAATCCCAAGAACTAAGGCACTACTTTGTGCGCGTGCAATATGCCTAGATAGAGAGAGGGGCTTGTTTCCCACGCTTTTAACTGTTTCGAAGATTCCCTGGCCCTGTAGCCATCCAGAACTATGTGCAGGCACGTCATCGATACCTTGTACTTCACCGTTATAGATCACTCTCATAACTGACCGCCTGCAAGTGAGACAAGACGTCTTGCTTTGAGTTGAGTTTCTTCCCATTCATCACATGCAACACTGGCCCAGGTAATCCCGGCACCTGTACCAAATCGCAATTTGTCATCTTTATAGAAGATTCGAATCGCAACTGAAAGTTCACAGCTATCCCCCTGCACCCAACCCAGCGCTCCACAATATGGCCCGCGCTTGCCTTCATTTTCTTTAATAACAGCCACAGCAGATGATTTGGGTGCTCCACTAATTGATCCCGGAGGACTCAAAAGTGTGAAAATCTCTGACCAAGAAGTCCCATCTTTCAACTCCCCTTCAATATCAGAAACCAGATGCACAAGGCCAGGATGAGATTCAGTTGAAAGCAATCGTGGAACGGTGACACTTCCGCTCTTACAGATTTGTCCTAAATCATTTCGCATGAGATCAACAATCATGACGTTTTCAGCTCTGTCTTTGACGCCAAAATCAACGGTGCCGACGGGTGCTGTTCCCTTGATAGGAGAAGTGCGGATTCGTGCTCCCTCGCGTTTGAGGAAAAGTTCGGGAGATGCAGAAGCGATGTTGATTCCAGGTGCTTCTAAATATGATGCCCACGGCGCAGGATTGCCTTCTAGGATCTTAGAAAACAGACCCCGTAAATCTTCAACTTCCACATCAATGGATATCTCTCTGCAAGCATTCACCTGATAGACCCAGCCGTGTGCAATGTGCTCTTGCACTTTTTTTACATATGCAACATATTCACGTTCACTCAAACTACTTGACCACCTACCTTCTATTTCCTGCCACGGCGTTGCTGGAAAGATTGATTCAATGACATGGTCAAATTTAAAAGCTCGAAACGCTCCTTCAAAAGTTGTTGAAATAGCCCAGAATCCCCCATCGTCTAAAGATGATGGATGATGTGAGACCTGCGAGAGACCAGTTGCCAACCGCCCATTCATCCAAAAAACAGGCGCACTCTTGGATGAATTCACAAGGTAACGGTAGTCATTGACATCCCACTTTGGCGCTATGGCCTCTCCTGCGATAGATTTGCCCTCCTCGCGGACGTAGCGCAGTTGGTAGCGCGGAACCTTGCCAAGGTTCAGGTCGCCGGTTCGAACCCGGTCGTCCGCTCTCAAAACTACTCGCCGTTCACATAAAAAATGAACGGCGTTAGTTTTTGGTCGGATGGCCGAGAGGCGAGGCAAGGGACTGCAAATCCCTCTACACGGGTTCAAATCCCGTTCCGACCTCCACTAGCAGATCTAGTAAGAAGGAAGAGTTGATGGGCGATGACGTCAGACCGTGGGGTCGTTATGAAATCTTGTCCGAGAGTTCAGATCACAAAGTAAAGCGAATTATTGTTAATGCCGGGTCTCGCTTTTCTTATCAACGCCATCAACATCGGGCTGAACATTGGTTCATCGTAAGCGGCAGCGCAAAAGTCACTCACAATGGCCACGACATAGAGATGTCTGCTGGAGATTCAATTGATATCGCCCAGGGCGATCTTCATCGATTAGCAAGCATTGGCAGTGAGCCCGTTGTTTTCATTGAGGTTCAAAGCGGTTCTTACTTTGGTGAAGATGATATTGAGCGTGTAGAGGATGACTACAATCGCTGATCATGTATGCAATGACGTGAGGTATGATTTCGCATTCAAGCAAGGATCGTTGGCTCAGCGGTAGAGCACCACATTGACATTGTGGGGGTCACTGGTTCGATCCCAGTACGGTCCACTTCAGTAAGTTAACAATGGCTCAGCGAAAACTATCAGAACGCCTTCAATCTCAGCCGATACAATTTCATACATGAGAGCCCCAACCAAGAAACCAATAGCCCGTGTGGTCAATACTGTTGAACGTGCCGTGGGGCGGCGCGATTTGGTCTTGGCCCGTAAAGGTGTTCGCGATTCAATAGTTTCTCTTGCAGGATTACTGGGCTGTCCAGTTACAAATGAAGATGGCCGTGAAATTGGTCGCCTTGTAGATGTTGTAGTCAAACATGGACAGGATGCTTATCCGCCAGTATCAGGTTTAATCGTGAAAGTAGGACTGCGCAGATCTTTTATTGATGGAGCCCGTATTGCAAAGCTAGAGCGCCATAAGATTGAACTCTCTTCAACTACTATCAACTTAACAGATTACAAGCGCCGCAGAGATGAATCATTGCTGGATGCTGATGTGCTAGATCACCAGATAGTGGATGTGAACGGGCTGCGAGTTGTGCGCTCATCCGATCTGTATTTGGCCCCTTTGGATAGAGAAATCCGCGTAGTGGGTGTGGATATTTCTTTTATTACTTTTTTGCGCCGAATATTTCCTGGAGCATTAGGACGTCGAGCAACACCCCAGCATGTTTTGGACTGGGCAACTGTTGCATCACTTGCCGATACATCAGGTGTTGTAAAAACTTCTGGATCAAAAACAGCACTTTCACAACTACGTCCTGCCGACTTAGCTGATTTGATTGAAGATTTAGCGGGGCGTGAGCAAAGTGCACTCATTGAAATGTTGGATCCAGAGCTAGCAGCAGATGCTCTAGAGGAAATGGAGGATGAAGAGTTACAAGGTCTGCTACGTGGTTTGAGTCAAGAGCGCGCAGCTGAACTTCTAAGCCGCATGGAACCAGATGAGTCGGCTGAAGTATTGCGTGATTTAAGCGATGAGCACCGCGAGGATATTTTAAGTGCCATGGAATCAAAGTTGGCTAAGCAGTTGCGGCAGCTTATCGCTTTCGATGAAACCTTAGCTGGTGGAATTATGACGACACATATGGTCTTAGCTCATGAAGATGACACTGTCGGTGCAGCACTTGCTCGATTGGTGGAAAGTCGTGGTCGCGATGTCTCTGATGGTGTTGTTATTGTTGATAGCAAAGGTAAATTGATCGACCACATCCAAATCATTGAACTCGTTGCCGCTAAGTCAAGTGCCCAGTTGAGCAGCCTCATCGGTCCTGCCTATCCAACATCGGTGCAGATAGATTCACCGTTAGATGAAGTAATTGAGGAGTTTTCCAATAACCGCGGCGCATCCATCGTTGTTATCGACGAAAAAGGTAAGCCAGTTGGAAGAATTTTGGCTGACGATTTAGTCGATGCACTTAAACCTGAAGAAGCGCACGGTTTGTCTAAGGGCACGGGTGCACTCTCATGACAACAACGCGCAAGATTCGCTTAGCTGCACTTCTTTCAGTGATGGGCCCCGGAATTATTGCAGGGCTCTCCGATGATGATCCAGCGGGCATCACCACCTACTCTCAATTGGGAGCAAAGTTTGGTTATCAAATGTTGTGGGTGCTTGTACTCTCTACAGTCGCCTTAATTATCTTTCAAGATCTAGGTGCACGCATCGGTGTTGTTACGCGTCAAGGTCTTATTGGCTTAGTGCGCCAAAAGTATGGTGCACGCTCTGGAACACTCAGTGCTAGCGCTTTGATTATCGCAAACTTTGGCACCCTCACTGCTGAGTTTGCAGGAATTGCAGTTGCTGGCGAACTCTTTGGCCTTTCACGCTTTGTCGCTGTTCCGGCTGGCGCTCTGATCGTTTCATTCCTTGTTCTTCGTGGCTCATTTGCCAATGTTGAGAAGGTCTTCTTTGCACTCTCGGCAATATTTATCTCATACATTGTTGCTGGCTTCATGGCACATCCCGACTGGGGTCAAGCTGCCCGCGGAGTCTTTGTCCCAACTATGCCTTTCACACATGATGCTATTTACTTAGCAACTGCAACCCTTGGAACAACTCTTGCACCATGGGGATTAGCTTTCATTCAAAGTTATGCAGTTGATAAGCGCTTAACTCGCGATGACCTAAAACTTTTGCGCATAGATGTGTGGACGGGATCTTTGTTGACAGGAATCATTGGTTTCTTCGTAGTTATCACATGTGCTGCAACGTTAAACAAAGAGGGACTCACCAGCATCACAGATGCATCTCAGGCTGCTCGGGCCCTTGAGCCTTTAGCTGGAACAATGGCGAAAGCTGTCTTTGCAATTGGCTTGGTGGGGGCATCTTTACTTGCCGCATCAATCTTGCCTTTATCAACTGCATATTCAGTCGGTGATCTAACAGGCCAACCGGCAGCTTTAGATGATGGCCCAAAAGAAGCGCCGTTGTTCTATACAACTTTTGGAGTGATGACAGTTTTTGCTGCGGGATTGATACTAATTCCTAATCTGCCACTGATAAAGGTTCTCGTTTTCACACAGATCCTGAACGCAATATTGTTGCTACCACTTCTTGTGTTTATGTATGGAATATCTAAAGACGAGCGCCTCATGGGTGAGTTTGCCTCTAGTAAGCGCATGCGTGCTGTTTATAGTTTGATTATCTCTATGGTCTCTATTTGTGTACTTGCACTGTTCTGGTTAAGTATCAATCCTTAGTGGGATGAGTGGTTAAGCCTTCAATAAAAAGCATTGAGTTCTGAAAGATCAGCTCCTGATCATAATCAAGGGTTGCGACGTGATAACTATTGACTAATTCAATGCGAGATTTATTGGCAGAACCTAAACCGGCCATAATGATTTCCGTGTTTGAAACTGGCAACGTGTGGTCATCTACTGAGTGAAAAAGTTGAACTGGAACAGTTATTTTGCTCAGTTTCTTTCGCGTAATCTTTAACATCTTTAGTAGTTCTGCGATTCCACGAGTGGGTAGTGCGTCATAGCCATGTTCTGTTATTCCTGGACGCTTAATGTCGTTTCCAACACTGGAGCGAAGTTTCTGGAAATGCGATAGAAGGTAAGCCACTTGGTGGGGCAAGAAAGCCACATGAATCATTGGGTTAACCAAAATAACACCACTTATACGTTCGTTATTTTCTGCTGTAACGTAAAGTGTTGTGCCACCGCCCATCGATAAACCTGCGATGAATACTTGATCACAGCTTTTAAAGAGCTCATCTAATTCATATTGAACTTTTGCAGGCCACTGGTGCCATTTCACTTTGTTGAGATCTTCAGGTTTAGTTCCGTGGCCTGGAAGAAGTGGTACACGCACGGTGTATCCCTTGGAATGTAGGAATTCGCCCCATGGGCGCATCGAAGGTGGGGCACCTGTAAAACCATGAACGAGCAAGACTCCTATGCGGGCATTTTTGCCTGAGCCTTGCGCCGACCAATCGTGCATCCAACCTGGGGGTGCCGTTTCAACTGCCATGGCTACCACAATACGCGTGCTGTCAATGACGGTCCAATCACTTACTATCTTCACTGTGCATCTATCGGAGACCACTTTTGTAGTTGTGGATTTAGAGACTTCAGGTGCTGCCCCATCTACCGGCGCGGGGATTACTGAAATCGGTGCAGTCAAGGTGCGCGGTGGCGTTGTGCTAGGCGAGTTTGAAACTTTTGTAAATCCGGGTGTTGACATCTCAGCTTTCATCACGCAACTCACTGGAATTACCGATCAGATGTTGGCGAACGCTCCAACCATCGGTCAGGTTTTTCCATCATTTATAAAGTTCTTAGGTCCAGAGAAGGAAAATGTTTTAGTTGCCCACAACGCAGCTTTTGATGTGGGATTCCTAAAAGCTGCAGCTGCGCATTTGGATTACCCATGGCCTAGTCATCATGTCGCAGACACTGCCAGATTAGCCAGATGTGTTTTAACAAAAGATGATGTCAACAACTGCACATTAGCTACATTGGCGCAGTTCTTTGGAGCCAGTACTTCTCCCACACACCGCGCTCTCGATGATGCCCGTGCCACCGTTGATGTTCTGCACGGAATTATTGAGCGCCTGGGTGGCTTTGGGATAACGACGTTGCCGCAGTTTAAAAAAATTAAGAAGCGGCTAGTTTCTGGCTAAGTGCTGCCCACTGTGAAAGAAGAGATCGTGCAGCCCCACTATCAATAGCTCTTGTTGCTCGTTCGACACCCTTAAGCATGCGTTCGTGAAGGCCCAAATCCATTTCACCATCGTAAGCAGCGATAGCGGCGGCGGCGTTTAAAACTACGGCATCGCGTGGTGCACCTTTTTCGCCAGCGAAAATAGCTGTTGTGATTTGGGCATTCTCAGCTGCATCTCCCCCAGCCAATGCAGAGATAGGTGCTGTGGCTATTCCAAAATCACGTGGATCTACTAAATCACTTGAAATCTGGCCATTACCCAGTGAGAGTACAGATGTGGTTGTTGCAAGTGTTATCTCATCAAGACCATCATCGCCGCGAAAAACAAAGCCATCAACGCCTTTATTGGCCAACACCTGGGCCATGACTAAATGCATTCGATCATTGGCCACACCAATTGCCGCAGCCTTTGGTTGAGCTGGATTGGCTAGAGGCCCCAAAATATTGAAAACAGTGGGTACACCTAACTCTTTACGAGCAGGTGCTGCAAAACGCATTGCTGGGTGAAAAACTGGGGCAAAACAAAACCCAATACCTAGTTGTGCAAAGGTAGTTTCAACACCTTTCCCATCCAGCGTGACAGCAACACCGAGAGCTTCCAGCAAATCTGCAGCACCTGATTGAGATGACGCTGCACGGTTACCGTGCTTTACGACTTTTGCTCCCGCAGCTGCTGCAATTATTGCTGCTGTTGTTGAGATATTGATGGTGTGGGCACCATCGCCACCGGTTCCAACTGTGTCGACTGCGCGTTCTGTAATGGAAATGGGCGCACATTGCTCATACATCTGGGTAACGAGGGCGCCGACTTCCTCTGACGTCTCCCCTTTGGCTTTGAGTGAGAGTAGAAACTTCTTAATTAACTCAGTATCTGCTTGGCCTTCTAAAATCTGCTTCATGCACCATTGAACATCCTGAGGATCTAAATCCAGCCCGTTTTCTAGAATTGAGAAATAGCGATCCCACAACTCTCGTGTCATTGTTAAACTGCAGTAGAGGGTGTGCCACGTAGAAGTTCGGCAGCGCTCTTAGCAAGAGTAAAGGGATCAATGGGGTGAACTATTGAGGCTTCGGCCATTGACCATGCAGCCAGCCATGCATCTTCTTTTCGACCTGTGATAACTAACACTGGTGGACAGTTGAAAACTTCATCTTTGAGTTGGCGAGCAACACCTAAGCCACCCTCGGGGACTGCTTCACCATCGAGGATAAATAAATCAATGGCGTTGTTGTTATCGACATAGGATCGAAGGGCAGCAGCAGTTGCAAACTCGTGGATCTGGTGTTCAGCTACATCGCTGGCAGTCCTAGCGCCAAGGGCGCCAATGACGGCTTTTCGCACAGTTGAATCATCTGCATACACCAGTATCTGCTTCTTTGCCATGGGCTAAGTCTAAGCGCCTCTTCCTAGTCTGAGAGCTGTTTCTTACCTCCTAGAATCTGTGGGCTGTTTCACTCCTGAACAGGGCGAATATTGAGTTTATGGAGGGTTTCTCGTAAGACGCAGGCGTTGTTTTCAGGAATAATCATCCTCATGTCGAGTACATCCATTCCCGCCCACTACAAAATCACCCGTCCCAACGCAGTTGCCGTGGGAACGATTGTGTGGCTCTCAAGTGAACTGATGTTCTTTGCCGCCCTCTTTGCCATTTACTTTACTACGCGAGCAGTGCAAGGGCCAGCGATCTGGACTCACATGAGTGAGATTCTCAATATTCCATTTGCAGCATTGAACACAACAGTTCTTGTGCTCTCATCTGTTACGTGTCAGTTCGGGGTATTTGCAGCAGAGCGTTTTCAAAACCACAGAACAGGTTCGGTTTTCCAACTCAACAAATGGGGCATGCGTGAATGGTTCGCTCTGACATTTCTCATGGGTGCTTTTTTTATCGGTGGCCAAATCTATGAGTACGCATCGCTTGTGCAAGAAGGTATGACACTCTCGTCATCTGCTTACGGTTCTATCTTCTTCGTTGCTACTGGCTTTCACGGATTACATGTGACTGGTGGACTTCTGGCATTTCTCATTGTTCTTATCCGAGTTTCTAAAGCACGTCGCTTCACCCACGAACAAGCCACAACTGCAATCGTGGTTTCATATTATTGGCACTTTGTCGATGTTGTGTGGATCGCCCTTTTCTCAGCGATCTACTTAATTAAGTAAGGGAGCACACGAAGTTTGTGAAGCAATTATCGCGCTACCGTCGACATAAGGCTGCCGGCCCTCTTCTATTAATCTGTGCTTTATTGACAATCGGAACAACTTTCTCAGTTGCAAGTGCGACAGTTAAACAGTCACAAACAACCTTCGCACGTTCAGCCTCCATTGAAGAAGGCAAACAGATCTTTCTTAAAGGTTGCTCCTCATGCCATGGACTCAATGCTGAAGGTGGGGCGATAGCACCATCTCTAATCGGTGTCGGGGCAGCTTCAGTTGATTTTCAAGTCGGCACAGGCCGTATGCCAATGGCTGACATGAGTACACAGGCAGTTCGTAAAGCACCTGTATATAACGAGGATGAAACCGCGGCCCTTGCCTCATATGTTGCATCCCTAGCCCCTGGTCCTGCTATTCCAGAGGAATCTGCACTCAATTATGAGAGAGATGGAAACTCTGCCCAAGGCGGAGAGTTATTTCGAAACAACTGCGCTATGTGTCACAACTTTGCTGGTCAAGGTGGGGCACTCACTCAAGGAAAGTATGCGCCTACTCTTATGGGTGTTGAACCTAAACATATTTACGAAGCAATGATTACTGGCCCACAATCAATGCCAGTCTTTAGCGATAAGACAATCACACCTGCTGAAAAACTTGCACTGATTAAATGGATTAAAGCTGCTGAAGCTGAACCAAATCTAGGTGGAGCAACAATGGGTCGCATCGGACCAGTGACAGAGGGTCTTTTGGTGTGGGTTTTGGGAATTGGACTGCTGATAGGTATTGCAGTCTGGCTAACGACGAGAGCAAGGTAGGCGCAACGTGTCTAATGAATTAACTCCTATTGACAGTTCAGTAGTACCACAACACGCACCACGTGCAACCGATACAAACCCCGTCTCTGAAAAGCGCGCGGAGCAACAAGTAGCTATTCTCTTCACTCTCTCTGGAATTGGATCTGTTCTTCTTATTTACTCTTATATTTTCGTAGCAAAAGATGTTTTCATTTTCATTCCTGTTATGGGAAATCAAAATGCTCAGCAGCTTGGCATCGGCCTTGGAATGGCCATGTCACTGTTCTTTATCGGCATTGCTGCAATCCACTGGGCGAAAACATTGATGCCAGATAAAGAAATTGTGAATCATCGTCATGAATTTCGCTCAAGCGATGAAGATCGTGCAGAGTTAGTTCACACTGTTAAAGAAGGTGTCAAAGGAGTACAGCTAGGTCGACGTAAGTTGATTAAACGCTCCTTAGGCGCAGCCGTTGGACTCTTTGCTCTTCCACCGGTTTTGCTTCTTCGCGATTTAGGACCGCTGCCTAAAAAGCAGTTAGAGACAACTAACTGGAAAACAGGAACTCGATTACTTACCGATCCTGGCAACCGCCCTATCTTGGCTTCAGATCTTGAAGTGGGAGCGGTTGTGCAAGTATTACCGGCAGTTGAACATGAGGATGAACGGCCGCTGAGTGATATCGCAAAGGACCCTGTGCTTTTGATTCGCCTGCGCCCCGAGGATTTCCAATTGACACCAGAGAAATTGGCAATGACACATGAGGGAATTATCGCCTTCTCAAAGATCTGTTCTCACATGGGTTGCGCAGTTGCACTCTATGAACAGCAGACAAAACACTTGTTGTGTCCATGTCATCAATCAACCTTTGATGTAACACGTGGTGCCAAAGTCATCTTTGGACCAGCAGCTCGCCCACTTCCTCAACTCGACATCACCGTCGATTCACAAGGGTATTTAGTAGCTCGTGCACCATTTAATGAACCCGTTGGACCTAGTTTCTGGGAGCGTAACTCACAATGACATCTGTTGAAAAAAGAATCGGTACTGCCGCCAACTTCGTTGACGAGAGACTTGGTGCAGCAGGTTGGGTAAAGAAGTCACTTAATAAGGTTTTCCCCGATCACTGGTCATTCATGCTTGGTGAAGTATGTATGTATTCATTTATCATTTTGCTTCTCTCTGGAACATTTTTGACGTTTTGGTTTGACCCGTCGCAACGCGATGTTATTTATAATGGTGCATATGAGCCTCTCAAGGGCTTGAAGATGTCGGCTGCTTATGCCTCAACTTTGGATATTTCCTTCGAAGTGCGTGGCGGCTTGCTGATGCGTCAGATTCACCACTGGGCAGCAAACATCTTCATGGCAGCAATTGTTGCTCACCTTCTTCGAGTTTTCTTTACTGGCGCTTTTAGGAAACCACGTGAGTTCAACTGGATACTTGGAATTCTTCTTCTCACACTTGGATTAGTTGAAGGCCTCTTTGGATATTCACTTCCTGATGATTTGCTCTCTGGCACTGGACTTCGAATTACTTCTGCCATTATTCAAGCTGTTCCAGTAGTTGGAACTTACATCACATTCTTTTTATTTGGTGGGGCCTTCCCTGGAGTTGGCTTCATCCCCCGCATCTTTACATTGCATATTTTGATCATTCCTGGCATCTTTCTAGCTGTTATCACAATTCACGTGATGCTGGTGTGGTACCAAAAGCACACCCAATTTCCAGGTGTTGGTCGCACAGAAACCAACGTTGTTGGACATCCCATTTTGCCCGTCTATATGGCTAAAGCTGGAGGATTTTTCTTCGTAGTCTTTGGTGTAACAGCATTTATCTCTGCCGTTGCATCCATTAACCCAATTTGGCTCTATGGTCCCTATACACCTGGACAGATTTCGGCAGGCTCACAACCAGACTGGTACATGGGTTGGCTCGATGGTCTCGTTCGCATGGCTCCCCCACTAGAAACTCACGCTTTCGGTCACACCATCTCTTGGAATATTTTAATTCCAGCAATCATCGTTCCAGGAATTATCTTTACATCAATGGCGCTCTATCCATTTATCGAAAGTTGGATAACTGGTGATAAGCGTGAGCACCACCTGCTTGATCGACCACGCAATGTGCCAAACCGCACCGCACTTGGCGTCATGTCCATTACATTCGTACTGGTTGCCCTCATTAATGGTGGTAATGACATCTTGGCCACGAACTTTGATTTATCAATCAACCAAATCATGTGGTTTTCTCGTATAGGAATCTTTGTTCTTCCTCCACTAGCTTTCATCATTACAAAGCGTCTATGTTTGTCATTGCAACGCGCAGACCGTGAATTGCTTTTACATGGCACAGAGACAGGGCGCCTACTGCGCTTGCCACACGGTGAGTTCGTTGAAGTACATGCACCAATTTCACCGGAGAAAGCATTCATCTTGCAATCTCATGAACAGTTAGTTCCACTTGAGATTGAAGATGTTGATGGCCGTGGTGTGCGCAGGCCCGGAGCTCTCAAGAACAAACTGCAGAGGCGCCTAAGTAAGGCTCATGCCGTCTCTGTCCCAAAGGTAAGCGAGCAAGAGTTAAAGGAGATCGAGCACCACTAACTCGTTTTATGTATTACTAGCCAAACACCCAAGGCAGTGATTCCTATTCCAAAGACGCCTTGAGTTTTGACTTTTTCATCAAAGAGAAAATATGCCTCTAGGGCCGTTGCCGGTGGAACGAGGTACAACAGAGATGAAACCGAGGCTGCACTAGCGCTATTGAGCAGGTGCAGCAAAAGAAGCACCGCCCCGACTGATAAGGCAAGAATCAACCAGATCATTGCCACAGCAAACTTCGGTGTGAAATCAATGTGAACTCCACCTGTAGCAACCGCTGCAATGGCCAGCACTGCACCCGCTGCCAGATATTGATAGGCCGTGCCTGCCACCATCGGGATTGCACCACCCAACTTCTTGTGCAACAGCGTTGCTGTGGTGCTTCCCATGAGTGCAATAAAAACTGCTATGACTCCTGATGTGGAGACCGATCTATCAAAAGTTGGACCAAGCACTAAGACAACACCAATCAATCCCATGACTAAACCTGCGAACTGAATCCAGCGAAGTCTCTCTCCTAGGATTTTCACCGCCAGGATGGAAACACATACTGGCTGCAGACTAGTGATAACTGCTGCAACTCCAGCAGAAACACCTTGCGAGATTGCATAGAAGACTCCACCCAGATAGAGGGCGTGTAAAAAGAATCCAATGAGCGAGGATTTGGTGATTTCACTGCGACTTAGCGCTATCGGAGCTCTCATAATGCGCGCTGCTAGAAAGAGGAGTGCCGCGGCAAGAAAGATACGAAGCGATAAAAAGATGAATGGATCAGCGTACGGGAGGCCATACTTAGCGCCGACAAAACCTGTGCTCCAAAGAAAAACAAATAGATACGGCGCTAAGCGATGGGAAATCAACTCTCGCATACTGCTTTGAGCGCCACCAAACTCTTCGCCATCCATTTGGGATTTCTAGCTAATGAATCTGTCTTCTTAAGCCACCAGCGTGACAATGAGGGGATGCAACTTGCATCAAAGATTTCAGTTACTTGTGTTGTTGAATTTCCCAAATCACTGAGCTCATATGACCAGGTCCACTTCATTAGATGACACCAGGCAATTTTCTTCTCCTCTTCAAAAGCCACTACCGTATTGGTGATGCGATATGGCACCTTAATTCTCATTGCCATTACAAATTTCGCTCCCAGAAAGAGGCGCTCTGGCCCCGAAACGTTTTTTTCAATCGTGCCTGACCCGTCAAAAGATGCGTGCGCTCGAGGATTAGCAAGTAATTGAAATATCTTTGATGCTGGTGCGTTAATTACAATACGTGCAGCAACAGTATTGGGATTGCTCAGAGTCAGAATCTGGGCGCGGGCTTGTGGAATCAATGTGCTGACGTTGCAACTGGCTTTTCGTACTCCGTGACCATTCCAATAATGGAGATAACTAGAGCACCAAGTGCGATAACTGTAAGCCACCATCCAATTACTAAGGAGAGACTCAGAGCACACATACTCAATCCAACTGGCAGTGGCCACCAAGAGTGAGGGCTATAGAATCCAAGTTCACCTGCGCCATCTGAGATCAATGCGCTGAGATTATCTTCAGGAAGAATCTGCCCAATTCGCCGCTGTGTGAACCAGAGATAAAAACCAACCATTGCGGCAAGGGCTGCTCCAAGGAGCATTCCACCAATTCCAACTGGCTCACCGCCCACTTGCCAATAAATTACTGTCATCACAGTATAAAACAATGCAAGACCAACAAATAACTGCCAAGAAACCTTCATAGCAAATTAGTGACCTTCCGTCTTAATGTGTGGATGGTGCAAATCAAAAGCTGGGCGTTCTGAGGAGATACGAGGCATTGTTAAGAAGTTATGGCGAGGTGGTGGGCAACTTGTTGCCCACTCAAGTGATGCTCCATAACCCCACGGATCATCCACGCCAACTAATGGGGCTTTACGTGTAATCCAGATGTTGACCATAAATGGAATCATTGAGAATGCGAGTAGGAATGACCCAACTGTTGCAATTTCATTCATAAATGTGAAGCCATCAGTTGGCAAGTAGTCGGCATAACGACGAGGGAAACCCTTAATGCCAAGCCAATGCTGAATGAGGAAAGTTAAATGGAAACCAAAGAAAGTTGTCCAAAAGTGAATCTTTCCTAAACGCTCATTGAGCATACGTCCCGTCATCTTTGGCCACCAGAAATAGAAGCCTGCAAACATTGCAAAAACCACAGTTCCAAAGAGAACATAGTGAAAGTGAGCAACGACGAAGTAGCTAGCAGAGACTGCAAAATCAAGCGGAGGTGATGCGAGCATGATTCCAGTCAGACCACCGAAAAGGAAAGTAACTAGGAAGCCCATCACCCATAGCATGGGGGTTTCAAAAGTAACGTGGCCACGCCACATTGTTCCAATCCAGTTGAAGAACTTCACACCAGTTGGAACGCCGATAAGGAAAGTCATGAATGAGAAGAATGGCAACAACACTTGTCCGGTTGCAAACATATGGTGAGCCCACACAGAAACAGAGAGCGCAGCAATTGCGATAGTTGCAGCAATTAAACCTTTGTAACCAAATATTGGCTTGCGGCTAAAGACAGGCAAGATTTCTGTAGCAATTCCAAAAAATGGTAAGGCCAAAATATAGACCTCTGGGTGTCCAAAGAACCAGAACAAGTGCTGGAACAACATCGCTCCACCATTAGCTGGATCGAAAAGGTGTGTGCCATACAGACGATCTGATTCAAGGCCTAACAATGCCGCTGCAAGTGGAGGAAAGGCCAGTAAAACAAGGATAGAAGTGAGCAAAACATTCCACGAAAAGATCGACATCCGAAACATGGTCATACCAGGTGCACGCATTGTGAAAATCGTTGTAATGAAGTTAACGCCACCTAGAATTGTTCCGATACCACCAACTGCAAGACCTAATAACCACAGATCCGCACCAATTCCTGGTGAGTAGGTTGCATTGGAAAGTGGAACGTAGACTGTCCAGCCAAATGAGGCTGCTCCACCTGGTGATAAGAAGCCAGCAAAGGCCATGAGTCCACCGAAAAGGTAGAGCCAATAAGAGAGCATGTTCAATCGAGGGAAAGCAACATCTGCTGCGCCAATTTGAAGCGGCATGATGACGTTTGCAAAACCAACGAATAATGGGGTTGCAAACATGAGCAACATAATCGTTCCGTGCATGGTGAAAATCTGGTTGTACTGCTCGGCACTCAAGAACTGCATCCCAGGCCGGGCTAACTCTGAGCGAAGCAAAAGAGCTAAAACACCACCAACGAGAAACCAGGCAAAGGATGTAGCTAGATACAAATAGCCAATCGTCTTATGGTCAGTTGACGTAATCCACTTTACAAATGCCTTACCCTTTTTAGCTGGCAATGGGGGAAGATTAGTAATCGTTGGACGATTGGCATAAGTGGTCATGCGCTGCTCCCCTTAAAAGTTTCAAGATAGGCCTGATACTGCAATGGTGTCACAACACGAACAGTAAACAACATCTGTGAGTGATTGCGTCCGCACAAAATATTGCATCGACCAGGAAAATCCCCCAGCTTGTTGGCGGTGAACTCTAAGTGGTTGGTAACACCTGGAATATTTTGCATTTGAATCATGAATGCTGGAATCCAGAAACCATGAACAACATCATTTGAAGTGATGGTGTAACGAACACGCTCCCCTAGTGGCACATAGAGCACGGGCGGTTGCGCCGGTGTGCCAGTTACGATGGCAGCAGGACCTGCTTCGGGGTAACCAAACTGCCACGACCACTGAATTCCTTCAACTGTAATCTCGTGCTTATAGGTATCTGTTTTTGCGGAGATCACAGTCTCCTTTTTAGCAGTGAAATAAAATAGAACTGCAACAATGATGAAGGGAATAATTGTGTAAAGAATCTCAATCGGAATGTTGTATTGAGTCTGCTTGGGAAACTCAGGGCTATGTTTTTTAGGACGGTGAAATAACGCTGGCCATAAAATCAAAGTTAAGGTGAGCACTCCAACAACCCCGGCAGCGATCCATGCCCCTTGCCATAGAGATAGAGATTGATCATTTACACTTGATAATCCCTCTTCAAAGCCAAGGCCTGAAACTTTTGAGCAGCCCGTGAGCACAAAAACTGGGCCGAAAAAGAGCAGACCGCGAGCGAACTTAGGCGTTGTTGACGACATAGGGGTAAGGATAGAGCGCAAAGCACGCTTGCGTAGCACCGGCTTCAGGGGCCACCTTGGTGGTTCGTGTCACAAAAGTGGTGGCTCTACAACTTCAAGTGCGGGGCTACCTCAGAGGCCGCCTCGGCGCCATAAGCGCCTTGAAAACGGGCCAAGAACTCAGCGTTAGTGAATCGATATTCCTGAGTTCCCATAGTCTCAATGACATAGGTTGCGATGAGTGAACCGAGCTGGGCGCATCTCTCATGGCTTAGACCCCAAGCAAGACCGGCGATGAAGCCAGATCTAAATGAATCTCCCACTCCAGTTGGATCTGTCTTGGATTTCTCTTTCGGAACACCCACCTGAACATATTCTCCCGCAGCGCTTTCCACCTTGGCCCCTTTTGACCCCAAGGTCACCACACGGATTTTTACGTGTTCCAAAATCTCTCGATCACTCCAGCCCGTCTTTTGCATCGCCAGGGCTAACTCATATTCATTTAAAAACAGATAAGAAGCGCCATCAATAAGGAGTTTGATCTCCTCCCCTGACATACGTGCCATCTGCTGGGAAGGATCAGCGGCAAATGCAATCCCTTCCTTGCGGCACACTTCAGAGTGATGCAACATCGCTTCGGGATCATCAGGTGAAATAACAAGCATGTCAAAGCGACCGGTTTTTTCCATAATTGGGGCTAACTCAATATTGCGAGCTTCACTCATGGCTCCAGGAAAAAAAGAGGCAATTTGATTGAGGTCATCATCGGTGGTGACCATAAAGTGGGCGGTATATAGCGAAGTTGAAACCAAAGCATGTGATGTGTCCACGCCGTGGCGTGTCAGCCAGGCTTCATAATCTGCCCAGTCTTTGCCAACAGCAGCGATAAGAACGGGATTTAAACCAAGAACCCCCATGCCATAACAGATATTTGCTGCGCAACCACCACGGCGAACATCAAGGCTATCGACTAAAAATGAGAGTGAAATCTTTTCTAACGAACCGGCAACAATTGAATCAGTGAACTTTCCGGAGAAAGTCATCAAATGATCTAACCCAACTGAACCCGCAACACCAATTTTCATGTAGCGATACTAGGGCCTCTTACTGGCCTTTTTTAGTTAAATGAATCGCCGCACGCACATGAACCCTGTGCATTGGGGTTATCGATGGTGAAGCCTTGCTTCTCAATGGTGTCGACGAAATCAACCGTCGCCCCCATGAGGTAAGGATCACTCATCTTGTCGACGATGACCTTGACTGAGCCGAATTCACGGACAATATCGCCATCTTGATTGCGATCATCAAAGTAGAGTTGATAACGAAGACCAGAGCATCCACCTGGTTGAACGGCAACACGAAGATTTAAATCATCGCGGCCTTCTTGTGCCAAGAGCGCAGCCACTTTTGCAGCAGCGACATCAGTTAGAGCAATTCCAGTGGTTGTTACTTCTGTAGTCATTTTCTCTCCTTGTTTGCCCACATACTACCTTTCCCACACCCCTCACGCGAGTTGTGACCTGCCTTAAATATTTGAGGTTTTGCTCCACCCTTCTATAGTTGCTCCTATGACCACTGAATCCTCAGGCAAAGGCCGACCAACCCCAAAACGCAAAGATGCCCAAGCAAAGGTAAAGCTTTCATCTTTATCTCCAGTTGTTACTAAGGAGCAAAAGCGAGCCCAGAAGCTGGCATCTCGCCAAGATCGTGTGAGTTCACGCGCTGCATATTTGCGTGGTGAAGAAAATGCTTTGCCAGCTAGAGACAGAGGACCAGAGCGCCGCTTCGTTCGCAACTATGTTGATGCTCGTCGCTCTATCGGTGAATATTTCCTTCCTATAATTTTCGTAGTTCTTATCCTTACATTAATTCAAATCCCAGCAGTCCAATTTGGCGCTATCGCACTCATGTATGCCGTGCTACTAGTTGCTGTTGTTGATGGAATATTCCTCGGAAGAAAAATCCAACGCCTGGTACATGCTAAATACCCTTCATCGAGTACGAAGGGTCTGGCCATGTATGCATGGCTTCGCTCAACACAGATGCGACGACTTCGTGCTCCGCACCCACAGACTAAAGTGGGCGACGTAGTTAATTAAGCTCTCGGATTGGGGCTGATGTTTTGAGCAGGATCCATTTCAGGAAGATCTCCCAAGGCTTTATCAATTGCACTCATTGTCTGTGCATCTAGTTTGACCCCAGCAGCCTTCACATTTTCCTTTACCTGAGACGGCTTTGTGGCACCGACAATTGCACTTGAAACATTTGGATTGTGCAAAACCCAAGCAACAGAGAGTTGAGACATCGTCAAGCCCACGTTATCTGCAATTGGCTTGAGTTTTTGGACGGCAGTTAAAACATCATCTTTGAGCCATTTAGAGATCATTCCAGCGCCACCTTTTTTATCGGTTGCACGTGAGCCGGCAGGTGGCTTCTTTCCTGGCAGATACTTACCAGTGAGAACGCCTTGAGCCATGGGCGACCAAACAATCTGGCCAATGCCCTCCTTTTGTGAAAGCGGAACAACTTCTGCTTCAATCACGCGCCATAGCGCGGAGTATTGTGGCTGGCTTGAAACAAAGCGGTTATAGCCGCGGGCATCTTGAATCGCAAGAGCAGCAGTAATCTGTTGTGCGGTCCATTCTGAGAAACCGATGTAGTGAACTTTTCCAGCACGAATCAAATCGTCAAAAGCGCTCAATGATTCTTCTAGTGGTGTTTCAAAATCAAAGCGGTGCATCTGGTAGAGATCAATGTGATCTGTCTGAAGTCGCTTTAGTGAGGCGTTACAGGATTCAATAATGTGCTTGCGTGAGAGGCCGCGGTCGTTTTTGCCTGGACCTGTCGGCCAGTAGACCTTCGTGAAGAGCTCATAAGACTCCCGACGAACACCTTTAAGGGCTTTTCCGAGAACTTTCTCAGCGCGAGTACCTGCATACACATCGGCAGTATCAAATGTAGTAATTCCACAATCCAACGCTGTTTTTACGCATTTGATTGCTGCATCTGCTTCAACTTGGGAACCGTGAGTGATCCAGTTTCCGTAAGAAATCTCGGATACATACATTCCAGTACTGCCAAGACGACGATATTCCATACTCAGAACTCTAAGACCTTGCGCGCCTTGTTGCCAACCCGGTGGGAATGTGGTTGCCTACGCACACAACTTAATACGCCCTTCATGAGGGGAAGTTCGGTGAAATTCCGACGCTGTCCCGCAACCGTAAAGTCGGATTACCTCATGATTGGTTTTAGACAAACACCCGCCGAGGTTTGCGGGGTGTGGTCCACATGTTTTTGAGATTATTTCTCATCTCTTATGCGCGCGGCACTACTCCCTGTGAGACTCTTTCACAATCGAGAGGCCCCACAGCAATGAAATTCAAAGCATTACTTATTTCCATACTCACTGTGTTCACATCAGTTGTCTTTATTCCCCAATCACAAGCAGCAGAAAAAGGTTGGCGCTATTGGGGATATTTCCAAGCAGCTCCTGGAGCCACCAAATGGACAGCGGCCATGACTGGGCCCAGCGTTGATATCGCAGATGGCGCAGTTGAAGGGTGGTCCTTTGTCTTTAGCAGCGATGATGTCCCTTCGCTCTCACCACAAGTTAAACCTGATTTTGCAAGGATATGTGCTGGGGTCAAGAGCGACAAGGACACTAAGCGAATCGGTGTAGTCATTGATTATGGATCAAAGGCTTGGGCACCTAAAGGTGAGTCACCTAAGAAAACAATTACTATCTGTGTTCGCACAGCAAAAACCTCACTAGGAATAGATGTTTTAGGACAGGTGACAAAAATCCGTGCCGCATCCTCTGGTTTGATCTGTGGCCTTGGAGGCTACCCAGCTAAAGAGTGCGGCGTTGAAATCCCAACACCAAAAGCATTAGTCAAGACTAAGTAATTGCCGAATGAAAAAACTTTCATTTCACCCACTGACGTGGTGGATTTTCTCGGGCGCAGTTGCCATTGCAATCGCCCGCGTGAACTCCCCCATCTTTGCCATTACGGCAGTGGGTGTTATGTCAGTGATTGTTTTTACGCAACGAGATGACGCCCCTTGGGGACGCTCCTTTAACGCTACATTGAAGCTATCTGTTTGGATCATTGCAATAAGAACCATCATCGGAGTGCTCATTGGGGTTCCAATTCCCGGCACCACTCTTTTCACCATTCCTACTCTGCCTCTACCAAACTGGATGCCGGGTGTTCGAATTGGTGGAGCGGTAACTCTGGAGCGGGTAAGTTCATCGATATCTGAGGGAATCATCATCTGCGCAATTCTGGTTGTATGTGGTGCAGCTGCATCACTGACAAGTCCGCACCGCTTATTGCGCGTCTTGCCAGTCTATGTCTATGAATTTGGGATAAGCGTTGTTATAGCGACTTCAGTGCTTCCGCAGCTAGTTTTTGCGATTTCGCGAATTCGAATGGCGCAACGATTACGAGGCCAAAACACTCGAGGAGTGAGCGCTTTCAAACGCATAGCTATTCCACTCTTAGAAGAATCTCTCGCCAGATCTTTAGATTTAGCCGCAGCTATGGATGCGCGTGGCTACGGAATTAGTAAGAAGAGATCTAAGTATCGCCCCATAAAGTGGGCTCGAATTGATGTTGCAGTTGTAGTTGCTGGTTTAGCGGTTGTGGCTCTTTCATGATTAAGTTTTCTAACGTCTCACTCATCTACCCAAACTCCACAACGACAGTCATTGAAGATCTCAACCTAGAAATCGCAGAAGGTGAATTAGTTCTGGTCATTGGACCAACGGGCTCGGGTAAATCTTCATTACTACGTCTCATTAACGGCCTTGTCCCCCACCACACAGGGGGCATTTTGGCTGGCACCATTGAAGTAGATGGAATCTCAACTGCCGACGTTAAACCTGGCGCACTAGCCCATCTCATTGGCATCGTCGGACAAAATCCCATCAATGGTTTTGTGGCAGATACGGTGGAAGAAGAGCTTGTCTTTGGGATGGAAGCACTCAATCTTTCCAATGAAACTATGCGAAAGCGTGTGGAAGAAATTTTGGATGTAATGTCATTGGCTAGCCTTCGAAATCGCACTATTGCAACACTCAGCGGCGGAGAACAACAGCGCGTTGCCATAGCCAGTGCCCTGGTTGCCCATCCTAAGGTCTTAGTTCTCGATGAGCCAACAAGTGCACTTGATCCCATTGCAGCAGAAGAAGTTCTTTCAATCCTCTACCGCTTAGTCCATGATTTAAGTCTTACGGTTGTTATTGCCGAGCATAAGTTAGAGCGCGTTATTCAATTTGCCGATCGGATTGTTCACATCAATGGTCAAGGATCTGCCGTAGTTGGAACCCCTGAAGAAATCCTTATGAACTCCCCTATCGCCCCTCCCATTGTCGAGTTAGCTAGAACTCTTGGATTAAAGGAGATGGGTGTTTCTGTGCGAGAAATGCGCCGAATGACACAAGAGTTTAGAGATTCACAAGAAGTCATTAAGGGGCAAGTATTAATTCGCTCTACCAAGGCATGTGTGTCTGTAAAAGAGTTGAGTATCTCCTACAACGGCAAATACGCGGTTAATTCACTGTCAGCAACCATCTATGAAAATGAGATTGTTGCAATCATGGGTCGCAACGGAGCGGGCAAAAGTTCACTACTTCGAGCCATTGCTGGGATCAGTGACAATGCAGCGGGTGAAGTAATCGTTAACGGTATTAATCCGCAGAAACTACATAGCAAGCAAAGGCGCGAGAATATCGGCTATATTCCACAAGAGCCAAGTGATTTACTGTACGGACAAAGCGTAGCTGAGGAGTGCAAACAAGCAGATCATGACAATGAAGTCGAAGGTGGGACTACTCTCACACTGCTGTCCCAACTCGTCCCTGGAATCTCGGCTCATACGCACCCCCGAGATCTCTCCGAAGGACAGCGTTTAGGCCTTGCTCTGAGTGTGGTGCTATCTGCTAATCCGCACCTACTTATTTTGGATGAGCCAACACGAGGTTTGGATTATCAAGCAAAGCGCGTATTGACGAAGATGCTCATTGATTTTGCTCGAAGCTTTAATCGCAGTGTCATCATCGCTACCCACGATGTTGAATTGGTGGCTGAATTAGCAACCAGAACAATCTTTGTTGCAGATGGTGACATCGTTGCAGATGGACCAACCATTGATGTTCTCCTATCTTCCCCAGCTTTTGCACCGCAAGTTTCAAAGATTATGTCGCCTCAACCTTGGTTGACAGTTGCCGATGTTGTCCGAGCTATTGAGATGAAAAACTAATGCGCACTAATGATGTTGTTAAGTTTTCTCCTACAAGCACCGTAGTTCTGACTTTAGCTTCGCTTATTTCTGCCGCAGGGTTTCTCTGGCCTTTTTTCTATGACGGCCCGTCACTACCACGCACACAACTTTTCTTTTGGGCAGCCCTTACTGTGGCATTTCTATTAGTAATCATTCAGATTTCTAACTCGGCATTAGATGCTAAATCTGTTGCACTCCTTGGTGTTTTATCCGCACTCATTGCAGCACTTCGCCCACTAGGCGCAGGCGCAGTTGGAATTGAACCCATGTGGTTTATCTTGATTCTGAGCGCTCGGGTTTTTGGTCCATCTTTTGGTTTTATTTTGGGACTCACATCGATGTTTGTTTCAGCCCTGCTTACTGGCGGTGTTGGTCCATGGATGGGTTATCAAATTTTTGCTGCGGCTTGGATTGGCATGGTCGCTGGAATGTTGCCAGGTAAAAAACTCAGGGGTCGCAGAGAGATCGCACTTTTGATTTTCTTTGGAATTATGGCTGCGCAAGTTTTTGGAATTCTGATGGATCTACAGTTTTGGCCCTGGGCGCTGGGTGCTAACACACAGTTGTCTTATCTGGCCAATGGATCAATAGGTGAAAATCTCTCTCGTTTCATCACCTTTCACTTTGCCACAGCAATGGCCTGGGATATTCCTCGCGCAGTCTTTACAACGATTCTTCTAGCACTCTCAGGTAGAGCGGTTTTATCGGCACTACGCCGCACAAAAACCCGAGCTGCTTTCTTGCAGCCGATTGAATTTATCGAACGTGTGAGGGCATAAAGGGAAGTTTTACTACTTCCACCATTGAATCTCTGCCACGAACATCAATAATTAGTTGGTCACCGATTTTCACGGATGAGTCAAGCAAAGCAAGACCAATTCCGACTCTCAGGGATGGCGAAAAAGTCCCGCTCGTTACATCACCTAGCGCAGCACCCTCCTTTGTTTTCACACTCATTCCACCGCGTGGAATTCCACGGTCTAAAGATTTGATTGCAACACTTCGCCGCTTTGCACCTTGAGCCTTTTGGGATTTCAAAACCGCTGATCCTAGGAAAGCACTCTTATCCCAAGCGATGGCCCACATTGCACTGGCTTCCACCGGAGTGATCTCTAGTGAAAGTTCATGGCCATGGAGTGGATAGCCCATTTCAGTGCGCAATGTGTCACGCGCTCCAAGGCCGCACACCAAACCGCCCACAGGTTCTATAGCTGCAACGATTGCATCCCAGACTTTGGACGCATCTGCAGTCTTGGGTAAAAGTTCATAACCGAGTTCGCCTGTATAACCGGTACGGCAAAGAATTACTTCTGCTCCCCCAATACTGACATTTTCAAAGGCCATGTAGTCAATTGCAGTATTCACGCCCAGAGATTGCATAATCGCTGGAGCCAACGGTCCTTGCACAGCTATGACTGCATACTCGGTATGTAGATTTGTAACAGTAATTCCTGCTGGGACATGGGCCTTTAAAGTTGCAACAACGTCGGTGGTATTTGATGCATTGGGAACTAAAAAGAAATCTTCTTCACTCTTGCGATATGCAATGAGATCATCAATGACCCCGCCCTTTTCATTGCACAGAAGGGTGTATTGAGCAGAGCCATTTCCAATGCGACCTAAATCATTGGTCAACATTGAATTGAGGAAATCAAGGGCAGCTTTTCCGACAACGCTAGCTTTGCCTAGATGCGAAACATCGAAAATACCCACCTTTTCACGGACAGCGCTATGCTCTGCTAATACACCTGCCCCGGGATACTCAATGGGCATGAGCCAACCTCCAAAATCAGCCATCTTGGCATTACGGGCAAGGTGCTTATCGTGTAAAGGTGAATGCTTCATAGTGTGAAACCTACCAAGACATCTATTACGCTGGCACCTATGACAACACTCAAAATCTCAGATGGCCTCGTTAACGATGATCTCCTTGTTGTGGGTTTGGTGAGCACCAACACAAAAGGTGGCATCGCCATCGAATCAGGTGAGCTAGCTCTTGATTCGAAATCTCTTCTGGCCTCTTTGCTTGAGATGGGTGCAACTGGAAAGGCAGATGAAGTAACAAAGATGCCAGGTGGACCAGCAAGGCTCATGGTCTTCACCGGTCTTGGTCCTAAATCTTCTACTTACTCTCATGAAGTTTTGCGCAGAGCTGCAGGTAGCGCAGCTAGAGCGCTGGCAGGACATACTGGAGCAACTTTTGCCCTTCCAACTCGCGATCTAGCAGGTGTGAGCGCCGTTGCTGAAGGTGCCGCACTTGGTGCATATGTTTTCAATGAATTCCGCGGTAGCACAAAGCACGATCAGAAAGCTGCGCTCAAATCTGCAACGATCTTCTCAAAGATTGCCAATAAGAGCCAAGCTAAAGAGATTACACATCGTGCCTCGATTATTGCTAAGTACACCCACCTTGTGCGCAATCTCATCAATACTCCGCCAAGCCATTTAACTCCTGACTCATTTACAAAAAAACTTTCTGCAAGCTTGAAAGCAGCCGGTGGTGCAAAAGCTGGCTTGAAGATAACTATTTGGGATGAGAAACAACTCAAATCTCAGGGCTTTGGCGGCATCATTGGAGTTGGTCAAGGATCGGCTAATCCCCCACGCCTGCTCCACATTACCTACACTCCTCAAGCTAAAAATGTTAAACGTTTTGCATTTGTTGGCAAAGGCATCACCTTTGATACAGGTGGTCTCAACCTCAAGCCCGGCTTAGGCATGGAGGCTATGAAGTGCGATATGAGTGGTGCTGCCGCGGTCTGTGCTGCAACGTTGGCTGTTGCCGAACTTGGTCTTGCCGTTGCAATTGAATGTTGGGCTCCACTTGCTGAAAACATGCCCAGTGATACTGCCACTCGTCCAAGTGATGTCATCACAATCTTTGGTGGCAAAACAGTTGAGGTACTTAACCCCGATGCCGAGGGTCGCTTAGTCCTCGCTGATGGTTTAATGAAAGCTCAATCAAGTAAAAACACACTCAATGGAATTATCGACGTGGCGACGTTGACGGGGGCCCAAGTTGTTGCCCTTGGTACTCGCACAGGTGCAGTGATGACAAATAATCAAAGTTTTAGTGATGCATTTATTGCTATTACGAAAGAAACCGGTGAGCAGTTCTGGCCTATGCCTTTGCCTGTCGAGCTTCGGGCCTCACTTGATTCTCCTATTGCAGATCTTGCCAACATCGGCGATAAGAATGGCGGCATGATGGTTGCTGGCCTATTTTTGAAAGAGTTTGTCAATGATGAACTTCCTTGGCTTCACCTTGATATTGCAGGTCCTGCCTACAATGAGGGCAAGGCCCATGGATACACGCCAGTGGGTGGCACAGGTGTGAGCATGCGCTCACTCGTGAGATTGGTCGAACAGGCGTAGGTACGGCAAGATAGAGACCTGAGCTCAAGTAAAAAGGGGTAGCTAAGTGTCGCAATTTGATCTAGTGATTCTAGGTGGCGGAAGCGGTGGCTATGCCTGTGCTTTGCGCAGTGCCCAACTTGGCCTCTCAGTGGCATTGATCGAAGCCGACAAAGTTGGGGGCACCTGCTTGCACAAAGGGTGCATCCCAACGAAAGCGCTTTTGCACTCGGCTGAAATCGCCGATGGTGCCCGAGAAGGTTCTAAGTTCGGTGTGAAGTCCACATTCAATGGCATCGACATGAGCGGTGTTAATTCATACAAGGACGGTGTCATCTCCCGCCTACATAAAGGACTACAAGGTTTAGTTAAATCAAGAAACATCACATATATCGAAGGTCATGGAAAGTTAGTTGCCAAGGACACGGTTGAAGTAAATGGTCAGCGCTATAGCGGCAAAAACATCATTCTTGCAACTGGCTCATACGCCCGAACATTGCCTGGACTTGAAATTGATGGCCAGCACATCATTACATCCGATCACGGAACTAAATTGGATTATGTTCCACAATCTGTCATCGTTCTTGGCGGCGGAGTTATCGGCTGCGAGTTTGCATCTGTTTGGAAATCTTTTGGTTCAGAGGTCACAATTATTGAAGGCCTGCCTCACTTAATTGCGCTAGAGGATGAGAGCTCGAGCAAGCAGTTAGAGCGCGCTTTCCGCAAACGTGGCATCAACTTTGAGCTTGGCGTGAAGTTTAAATCTGCTACCAAGAGCAAAAAGGGCGTAACAATTACTTTAGAAGATGGCAAAGAGTTCACGGCAGAACTTTTGATGGTTTCAGTCGGTCGTGGCCCAGTTTCTGCAAACCTTGGCTATGAAGAGCAGGCTATCGCAATGGATCGCGGGTATGTTCTAGTTGATGAAAAATGCCGCACCAATGTGCCGGGCATTTGGGCTGTTGGAGATTTGATTCCAACGTTGCAATTAGCCCACGTTGGATTTGCCGAAGGCATGTTAGTTGCTGAGGAAATTGCTGGATTAAATCCTCCTCCCATTAACTACGATGGAATTCCACGTGTTACATATTCTGATCCTGAAGTTGCCTCTGTCGGTTTAACAACTGCCGAAGCTAAGAAACGCGGTCATGATGTGGTTGAACTCAGCTATGACTTAGCTGGAAATGGCAAGGCACAGATTCTGGGAACTGCCGGTTCTATCAAACTTGTGGGTGAAAAGAATGGTCCAATCCTTGGAGTTCATATGGTTGGCGCACGAGTTGGTGAACTTCTCGCTGAAGCGGAGTTAATCTTTAACTGGCAAGCTCGTGCAACCGATGTTGCATCCCTGATCCATGCACACCCAACACTGTCTGAGGCAATGGGCGAAGCTCATATGGCTCTTGCAGGTAAACCGCTTCACGCACACGGATAAGCAAGGAGAGAAAATAATGACATTTTCCGTAACGATGCCAGCACTGGGTGAAAGTGTGAGCGAAGGAACTGTTACACGATGGTTAAAGTCTGAAGGCGACCATGTCAATGTTGATGAACCACTTCTTGAAGTATCAACCGACAAAGTAGATACCGAGATTCCATCCCCTGTTGCTGGAACTCTTACAAAAATTGTTGTCCACATTGATCAAACTGTTCCAGTCGGTGCTGAGTTAGCAATCATCGCTGACGGTGCGGCTGCCCCTGCTCCATCTGCACCAGTAGTTTCAGCTCCAGGAGCACCTGTAACTCCACCTCCTGCAGCACCTGTAACTCCACCTCCTGCAACACCAGTTGCAGCGGCACCTGCGCCAGTAGCTACCGGTGCCGGAACAGTAATCACCATGCCTGCATTAGGTGAAAGCGTGAGTGAAGGAACTGTTACCCGTTGGCTCAAAAATATTGGTGACTTAGTAGCCGTTGATGAAGCATTACTAGAAGTTTCTACTGACAAAGTCGATACAGAGATTCCATCGCCAGTTGCAGGAACTTTATTGGCAATCGATGTTGCCGTTGATTCAACTGTCCCAGTTGGGGCACGTCTTGGATTAATAGGCACTAGCGCAGCTGCACCAGTGGTTACAACACCAGCACCAGTTGTTGCTGCCCCTGTTGCCCCTGTTGCCGCTGTTGTTGCAGCACCTGCGCCAGTTGCACCTGCCGCACCTATGGCACAACCAGCTGATGCCTATGTGACTCCCCTAGTTCGAAAACTTGCTAATGAACTAGGAGTCAATCTTGCACTTGTTAAGGGAAGTGGAATTGGTGGACGTATTCGCCGTGAAGATGTTGAATCACTAGCAAAGCCAGCAGCTCCTACACATGTAGCACCTGCAGCAACTGCTTCAGCTCCTTCTGCTACTAAGCCAGCTGCAGTTGCCCTCTCTCCGCTTCGTGGAACAACAGTGACAATGTCAAGACTTCGCAAAGTTATTGCATCCCGAATGGTTGAGTCACTGCAGGTCAGTGCTCAGCTGACAACTGTGGTGGAAGTTGATGTGACAAAGATTTCTCGTCTGCGCGATAAGGCAAAGGCTTCCTTTGAAGCCCGCGAAGGCGTCAAGCTTTCCTTCCTTCCATTTTTTGCAGTTGCAGTGTGTGAAGCTCTCAAACAACACCCAGTGCTTAACTCATCTGTTGAAGGCGACCAGATTACTTATCACGGCGCAGAGCACCTGGGTATCGCAGTAGATACAGAGCGAGGACTCTTGGTTCCTGTTATTGCAAACGCTGGTGATTTGAATATGGGCGGGATAGCTCGAAAGATTTCAGATCTAGCTGCCCGCACACGTGATAATAAAGTAACCCCCGATGAATTAGGTGGCGGAACTTTCACTTTGACAAATACAGGTAGCCGCGGCGCACTCTTTGATACTCCCATCATCAATCAACCACAGGTAGCAATACTTGGTTTAGGCGCCGTAGTGAAGCGTCCCATGGTTGTGCGCGGTGAAGATGGTGGAGAAACTATTGCCATCCGTTCAATGGTGTATCTGGGACTTTCCTATGATCATCGTGTTGTTGATGGAGCAGATGCAGCTAGATTCTTAGTGACTTTAAAAGAGCGTCTAGAAGGCGGAGCCTTTGAATCGGATTTGGGACTCTAAGCGCTCATGCCTGTTCCTCAAAGAATCGCAATTAGCGGTTCCTCAGGCCTGATAGGCACAGCACTTGTTGGTCATTTGAAGAGTGAAGGTCACACTGTTCAACGCTTAGTACGCCGTGCTCCAGTGGCAGCTGATGAAGTCCAATGGGATTTACAAACAGGTTATGTTGATTTAAGCGCACTGGCCGGTGTAGATGCAATCATTCATTTAGCTGGTGTGGGTGTTGGTGATAAACGTTGGACTAAAAAGTTTAAATCAGAGATTCTCAACTCACGACTACTTGGCACAACAACTATCGCTAAAGCCGTGGCAGAACTTAAGCCACAAGTATTTATTTCTGCAAGTGCCATTGGTTGGTATGGAGAAAGTGGTAATCGTGCAGTAGTAGAAACAGATCGTGTGGGAGATGATTTTCTAGCAGCGGTCTGCCGCGAATGGGAAAGCGCAGCAGATTTAGCCGCAGATGTTCGCACCGTGAAGATTCGAACAGGATTAGTTCTTGATCCAACTGGAGGTGCACTTGGAAAGATGTTGCCTCTCTTTCGTCTAGGCTTTGGCGGAAAGCTTGGTTCAGGTAAGCAGTGGTGGTCTTGGATTACTTTGCATGATCAAATCCGTGCAATTGTTTTTGCTTTGGAAAATCCACTCTCAGGTCCGGTAAATGTGAGCTCACCAAACCCAGTAACCAATCAAGAATTCACATCAGCCCTTGCCCGCGCATTACACCGTCCTGCCCTCTTTCCAGCACCAGCGATTGCGCTCAAAGTCGCACTCGGTGGTTTTTCCTCTGAAGTTCTGGGTTCTAAAAAGGTAATCCCCCATGTTTTACAAGAGGCTGGATTTAGGTGGGACTATCCCCACATCACCGAAGCTCTTAACCAACTAGTTCAGGATTAATTGCGCAGCCAAGCTGCCACTAAATAGGGCGCCTTGCTGGGATGGAACTGTGCGGTGATCTCCTGCAACATAGAGATGCTCAGAAATCTTGGTGGGTTGTGTGAGCCCTTTTCCAACCTCATGTAGCGGCAGGGCTGAAGGAATTTCATACTTTGCGATTAACTGCCAATCTCGAGTTGGTACACCCCACATAGTTGTTAAGTGACGGCGCACTTCTGAGTCAGTTGTTCCCAGTTCAGTTGTACTTGAAATCAGATTCATACCGTTTGGGGCATAAGACCTTGAAATATCTGAGATAGCCAATGAATTAAACACCGGTCCACGTTTTTGCCCATCGATAAGCAAGCGCCCTGTCCCCGATGGGTTCTGATCGGTTGCGTGATACCACGTCACACATCCCTGCATCCGGCACACTTCGCCCAACTCCAATAATTGAGTGGCTGTTGTTGCATCCGTAGCTACGAGGATATCCCTTGCTGAAAACTCTCCTACAGATGTCTGCACGGTGTTACCTACAATGCGCTCTGCCCGCACATTGAGTTGTAGATCTGAAATACGAGATGCAAGTGCCTGGGAGAGTTGGCCAACACCAAGTTTTGGGATACCTGGTGACCCAGTGACAAATGATCGGATAACTATTTGACCATAGTGCGAATCAACTTTGTCTGGATCTGCCAAGAAAACGCCTTGTAAGAAAGGTCTAAGCACTCGCTCATATGTTGTTCCACATCCAGCTTTTCGCAACTCTTGCCCAAGAGATTGCTCACCTTGTATTTTAGAAAGAATGAATCGAGCAAAATTTACTTTTTCAGTTAAAGAACCGGTTGCGCGATGCAGCGCTGAAAATGGTGCTTTGCGTGGATCCCCCAGCGCAACTCGTTCGCTCCCTAAACTGACTTCAATTACACGTGGTGCAGGAATGAAATCAATCTCATCAATTACATCCAATGCCACTAGGGCTGGATATTTGGAGTTGATCAGCTGGAAGCCACGATCACATATATATCCATTGATGTGATCACTGGCTACACGTCCACCCGCACGATCACTTGCTTCAATGACAGTTACAGAGCGGCCCGCGGCTTGAAGTTGAATGGCTGCGTTAAGTCCTGCTAATCCAGCACCAACAATGAGGACATCGCTGCTTTTAGACATGAAGTGAGTTGTTTCGAGCCTGATCAATAATGTGAGCAACGAGTAACGCATCATCATGAGAAATTGGCCAAGGATTTGTGCCAGCAAGTGCACCCGCCACCAAAGTATAGAAAGTGGCGTAGTTGCCATCTTCTCCTACGATTTCCTCCACCTGATCACCGCGATGAATAAATGTCTGTGATTTGGTAGGCATATCCCACTTGCCACCCATGGGAACTTTGCCACTTCGAAGTAAGTTCTCTTGAGGATCTAGCTCATTAATGACGAGAGCACCTTTACTACCCAAAATACGGATGCGCGGTCCTGGCGCTCCTACAACTGCACTAGCAGAGAGAATTGAAAGAACACCCGAATTGTGCTTTAGCACTAACACCGCATCATCATCAGCGCCTCCACGAATGGTGCGCACGGTGGATGTCACTAGCTCTGCTTTACCGAACCAATCAATTGCAGTGGAAATAAGATGTGGTTGAAGGTCAAGGAGTTGTCCCCCTCCATCGTCTGCACTCATATTCTCGCGCCAGGAACTCTTGTTGAGTTCAGGGCGAAAACGCTCGAACCTGGAATCCATCCTATGAATGGTTCCGAGTACGCCGGATGCTAAAACTTTCTTTATTGTTAGCGCATCACTATCCCAGCGACGATTAAAAAAAGTTGAAACTGGAACTCCTGCGCGCTCTCCTGCAGAGATAATCTCGGCAGTTTCAGCAAATGTGCGACCCATTGGCTTATCAACCACAACAGGGATGCCGGCATTGATAGCTGCAAAGGCATCTTTTGCATGAGCGATATTTGCTGACGCAACAACGACTAGATCAAGTTTGTGCGCAACTAACTCTTCAATAGTTGCAACAACAATGACATCTGGAAAATCTTCGAATGCATGAGCTGTTCGTTCGGCATTACTGGTTTGAATCGCTACGACTTGATATCCACATCCCTTAAGTAAAGGTGCGTGGAAATACCGCCCAGCTAATCCATATCCAGCAATGCCGACGCGCATTAGCTCTTAATCTCTTCGTACTGCAGTTTTGAAGGCCACCAGATCTTTGGACCAATCTCATGAACTAGAGCTGGCACCAAGATTGAGCGCACAATAATAGTGTCGAGAAGAACTCCAAAGGCCACCGCAAAACCCAGCTCTGCAAGTGGAACCAAAGGCAACAGACCTAGAACTGCAAATGTTGCCGCGAGGACGATTCCAGCAGAGGTAATTACTGCCCCTGTAACAGTAACGCCCTTGATGATTCCAGCGCGAGTTCCAATCTTGGCGCTTTCTTCACGCACACGAGTCATCAGGAAGATGTTGTAATCAATGCCAAGGGCTACCAAGAAGATGAAAGCAAAGAGCGGAAATGAATTGTCTCCACCTGCAAAACCAAATACATGATTGAACACAAGTGCACACACACCCAGTGTTGCAAAATATGAGAGTAACACCGTACCTAGCAGAACTATTGCACTCAAGATGCTGCGCAATAGCAGGCCAAGGATGATAGTAATGACGATCAAGATAATTGGAATGATTGTCTTATTGTCATTGTTGTTTGCTGTGCGAACATCGAAGTAAACAGCACTAGTGCCTCCCACTAATGAAGATGGATCAGCGGCATGGGCTAGCTCACGAATCTTTGGAATGTCATTTCCGGCTTCTACGCTATCTGGTGCCTTATCTAGCGTTACATTTAAAATCGCCTTGTTATTGACGACTTTGAGTGTCTTCGTCATCGGATCAGCCAACGGCACTACTTCAGTAACACCGGGAGCACTCTTAACTGCAGATGTCACAGCATCAATTTTATCTGCTGCAACAACAATTTGAGTGGGATCACCCTCGCCCCCTGGGAAGTGCGCGAGAAGAAGTTTTTGACCCACGACTGATTCTGGTTTTCCAGTGAAGGTATCGACTGTGCCAATTCCATCGGCTTTAAGCGTTGTTGAGGCGAAAGCCAGAAGCAATAGAACAGAACCGGTAACAACCCAGGCTTTGCGAGGATTGCGCCCAATTCCATTGGCCACCTTTGACCATGGCCCGCTCATCACATGATCATCACCATCAAAGAGTGGGCGACGCGGCCAGAATATCCAGCGACCAAAGAGTAAAAGAAGGGCAGGTAACAAGGTGAGTATTGTGATCATCGCACTCACAATTCCTATGGCACCAATAGGGCCAAGTCCTGCAGTATTAGTAAGTTGGCTAAAGAGCAATACTAGAAGTGAGATTGAAACAGTCGAGCCTGAAGCAAGAATAGGTTCCCACACACCTTTATATGCTTTCTTCATTGCATCGAAGCGATTCTCATGAAAGTGAAGTTCCTCACGATAGCGAGCAATAAGTAAGAGTGCATAGTCAGTAGCTGCACCAATTACTAGAACCGAGAGAATTCCTTGAGATTGTCCATCAACATCGATGATGTTGTGTTTTGCTAGCAAATAAACAATTCCGCCTGCAGTTGTTAAAGCAAAAAGGGAAGACAAGAGAGGAATTATCCACAAAACTGGAGAGCGATAAACAAAAATCAAAATCAGAGCAACAACACCTAGAGTCGTTAAAAGTAATGACGAGTCTAAAGTCCCGAATGCTCCAAAAAGATCTCCTAATAATCCGCCTGGTCCTGTCACGTAATGTGTAAGACCGTTTGCTTCAGCAATAGGTTTGATGTCTTGACGCAGCGCTGCTACAACTGCCGGCAGAACAGGTTCATCATTTGATAAAACCTTCGAGATTGCGTTTCCATCTAGAGGAATATTTGCCAAAATTGCCTTGCCATCTTGGGAAGGAAAAACAGTTATTTGCTGACCGGGAGCTAAAAAGTCAGAGATCTTTGAAGAAGTACCATCCAGAGTTATTCCACCCACTGTTGACATGTGGGCGTTGATGGCAGCAAATGTCTCCGGAGTTGTTGTGCCTTCAAATAGAATCAACGTTGGAAAGTTGAAGCTATCTTTTCCTGAAAAAGTAGCAATCACATCGGCAGCCTTTGTCGCTTCAGCGCCTTTGGGCAGGAAAGAGGAGTTGTTGTTCTCTTGAACTGAGGAGAGCTTGCCAAAAAGTGGACCGAATATGCCACTTATGCCAAACCACACGATTACTACCAAGAGTGCGATGGCAAAGGGTTTGCGGGTTTTTTGAATTGACTGCGTAGACATGGTGAAAGTGGCCTCTCCTGTAGGTCTTATGCGGCTTCAGTTGGTAAGGAGGCAAGCCTACCTTTAGGCTAGAGATGTGCCCGTTGTAACCCAGCCTAAGCAGAGTGCACTAGCCCTCTCCCGACACGGCCTCATTGATTATGAAAAAGCCTGGCATGTGCAGCGCACAATTCATTTAGAAGTTGCTGAAGGAACTCGCCCCAATACTTTGCTATTACTGGAGCACCCATCGGTATATACCGCAGGTCGTAGAACCTTAGATGAAGAAAAACCGCAGGATGGGACTCCAGTCATTGAAGTTGACCGCGGTGGAAAAATAACATGGCATGGACCGGGCCAGCTTGTTGGGTACCCAATCGTAAAACTCTCCCAGCCGCATGAACTAGTTGGCTTTGTCCGTGAAATTGAGCGAGGACTCATACGTGTCTGTGAAGATTTAGGAATTAGTGCAACATGTGTTTCAGGTCGCTCTGGTGTTTGGGTTATTGATGAAAATGGTGATCGCAAAATAGCTGCCATCGGAATTCGGGTGAGCAAGGGCGTAACTATGCATGGCTTTGCGCTCAACGTCTGCCCAGACTTAAGTGCATTTAATCAGATTATTCCCTGTGGTATTGCAGATGCTGATGTCACTTCAATTTCTAGAGAGCTTGACCGCAACATCAGCATTGAGGAAGTCACTCCATTGGTTGAACGACATATATTTGAATCTCTTAAGAAGGTCTGCGCATGACTCTTGCCCCTGAAGGTCGCAAACTCATCCGCATTGAAGCTCGCAACGCCGAAGTTCCTATTGAGCGAAAGCCTGAATGGATTAAAACGAAGGCTCACATGGGTCCTGAATACACTCGCTTGCACAACCTTGTTAAATCAGAAGGTTTACATACAGTCTGCCAAGAAGCAGCCTGCCCAAATATCTTTGAATGTTGGGAAGATAAAGAAGCGACATTTCTCATTGGTGGAGATAAGTGCACACGGCGCTGCGATTTTTGCAATATCGATACAGGCAAACCTGATGCGCTAGATCGTGAAGAGCCGCGCAAGGTGGCCGAATCCGTTAAGGCAATGGGACTTAAATATGCAACTATTACTGGTGTTACCCGAGATGACTTACCTGATGAAGGTGCCTGGCTCTATGCAGAAACAATCCGCATGGTGCATGAGTTAAACCCAAGTACCGGCGTTGAAATGTTGGCTCCGGATTTTCATGCAAAGGCTGAACTACTCAATCAAATATTTGAAACTCGACCTGAGGTTTTTGCGCACAATTTAGAAACAGTCCCTCGTATATTCAAGCGAATTCGTCCAGCATTTACCTATGAAAAGTCTTTGACTGTCATATCTATGGCACGCGAATTTGGATTGGTTACGAAATCTAATCTGATTCTTGGATTAGGTGAGGTTCGCACGGAAGTGTCTCAAGCCCTTGTTGATTTACATGATGCAGGTTGTGACTTAATCACTATCACTCAATACTTGCGACCAACCAATCGCCATCACCCTGTTGAGCGATGGGTTAAGCCAGAAGAATTTGTGGAATTGGCTACAGAAGCAACTGATATTGGTTTCCTCGGCGTGATGAGCGGGCCTCTCGTGCGTTCTAGTTATCGAGCTGGTCGCCTCTATAAGCAGGCAATCGATGCAAAGGCTGCTCGTGGCTGATCTTGTCTATCCCCCAGTTATCGTTGCTATAAAGACTCTTTGGAAATATTTAGGTCTGCGCTTTGATTTTAGTGGGGGTGAAAATATTCCTCGTAAAGGTGGCGCAATTCTTGCGATAAATCATGTGAGCTATCTTGATTTCGCAATTACTGGCACGGCCGTACTACCAACCGGCCGGCTAGTGCGCTTTATGGCAAAAAAAGAGATCTTCGATCACACGGTTGCTGGACCATTGATGCGCGGTATGCACCACATTAATGTTGATCGCAGCAATGGTTCTGCCTCATTTGTGGCTGCGTTGCGTGCTCTAAAAGCAGGTGAAATTGTCGGCATCTTTCCTGAAGGAACAACGTCCACTTCCTTTGAGATAAAAGAACTCAAATCCGGAGCGGTCAGATTAGCAATGGGATCGGCAGTGCCGATTATTCCAACCATCATTTGGGGAAGTCAGAGAATTTGGACTAAGGGAATTAAGCGAAACCTCAAGCGCAATCACATTCCTGTAACTGTCATCTTCGGTGAGCCGATTTTTTATGAGCGTGCAGCAGATGTTGAACAGGCCGAGTTGCAATTGCGTCAAAGGTTGATTGCCATGTTGCATCAGGTACAAGAGAACTACCCCGATAGCCATGTGGGCCAACGTTGGGCTCCAGCCCGCCTTGGTGGAACTGCCCCTGCCCCACTAAACTAAATACATGTTTAATAGAAAAGCTAAAGAAAAGAAGATCAAGACACCTCGATTCCAAACTTTCCGCGACGCCTACGCTGTCACAAAGCAGGTCAATCCATGGATCGGAATAGTCCTTGTCGCAATCTTCTTGGTGACACTTTCTTTAGGAATTGGTATCGGAATTGCAGTTGGGCATCCAGTGTATGTTGGTTTTATTTTCACTCCCCTTGCTTTTCTAGCAACTCTACTTGTCTTCACGCGAGTTGCAGGACGTGCGGCATATTCATCTATCGAAGGTCAGATAGGCGCGGGTGCAAGTGTTCTCATGGCTATCCGCAAAGGTTGGACCACTACTCCAGCCGTTGCCGTCACACGCAACCAAGACATGGTTCACCGAAGTGTTGGTCGTGCTGGAATTGTTCTCACAGGCGAAGGTTCGCCACACTCTGTTCGTCAACTATTACACGATGAGCACAAGAAGACTGAACGCTTTGCTCCTGGAGTTCCAGTAATTGAAGTCATTGTTGGCGATGGAGAAGGTCAAGTATCACTGCGAAAACTGCAGAAGCATCTTCAAAAGCAGCCTAAGAAGTTAACAGCACACCAAATGCGTGAAGTACGTGCTCGCCTTAAGGCAGTTGGTGGTCTATCTATGCCAATTCCCAAGGGTCCGATGCCAACTCGTGCACCAAAGATTCGTTAATACTCATTAACTAAGGCGTAGGAAGTTCAATTTTATCCCCATTGTGCAGTTGTTGATCTGGTAGCCCTTTTAGTACGTGCACTTTTGCTTCTCCCACCACATGCCAGTGCGTCTCTCCTGCACGTTTGACAATAGCTGTTAGCTCATCAACACCTATCAAAATAGAGTTATCCGGCACGTGCAGTAATACCTTTGCCGCACTCTCTGGAATCCACTTAAAGAACTTGTTGAAATGAGGAATCACACGAATCTCTGGTAGCAGATTCAGACCAGTAGTTGGCATCTTTTTGAGTAAACGAAAATTGGGAATGTGAGCACTAAGCACCATGGCTCCAGCACTACACCCAGCAAGTGATGCGCCTGTCTTCCAATTCTCAACAATTGCAGACCACAGCGGTGTGTCAATCAAAACCTCTGCCAGATGGTGTGGGTCTCCTCCCGACATATACATCAAGGCGCTATTAGCAACTTGATCAACATATTTTTGATTAAAGGCATCTTCACGTGTGTAGATGGGAAGAAAAACCGCCTCAACACCAATGGCGTGTGCCTGTGAGTGACCTAATCTTTTCCAATATTCCAAACGATCACTGCTCTCACGGCCTGCCGCAGTTGGTATTTGAAGAAATCTAGCGGCTTTGCCATTTTTCATTCCATCGCTTAAAAGTGATTTCTCAAACTCTGTCATGGCAGGTAGATATTCACCCGAACCAACCAAAGCCAGTGAGCCATTCATGTGGCAAGTGTAAGCGGAGTTATCTTTCTTACTTAAAAAGGAAACTAACTTCTGGTAAGAACCGATCCACTCAAGCGCTCATGTATGCCGCGGCCATTTTCATCAAAGGTAACTGCGGTGACAACTAAAACCAAAAGTATTGTTCGAATCAACGCTTGCCATGGATTAATCGCTGCCCCATCCTCAAATCGCACAACCTTCATTCCAAAGAGGCGGTGCCCCAGAGTTGCACCCTGCAAGGCAATCAGAACCCAAACCTGAATAAAGAACAGCGCTAAGACATAGAGGGAACTGTTGGGGCTCATCGTGTTAATACCTCCGCTCAGGGCGGCCACGATGGCATAGCAGGCTAACCAATCAAGGGCCAGGGCGGCCATACGGCGTCTATATGTGGTTCGGATAAATGGGTATGTCATGGCCTCAAGCCTAACGCCCTTTAAATTCTTAACATGGATGTAACAGGGCAGTTAGGCCATTTTGCCTTTTGCGACTTATTCTTGGGCCACAAAGCAGAGAGCTCAAAGTCGAGAAAATCTGCGCTGATACACCCTGTATGTATCCATGTGAATTGGGAGAAGCATGTTTAAGAACTCTGCAGAAATTTTTGCATTTATCAAAAAGGAAGACGTAAAGCTCGTTGACGTTCGCTTTACTGATCTTCCAGGCATCCAGCACCACTTCAACGTACCTGTTGAATCATTTGATGAGGCTGTCTTTACAGATGGTCTGATGTTTGATGGTTCATCAATTCGTGGATTCCAGTCAATCCATGAGTCAGATATGAAACTGCTACCAGTTCCAGAATCTGCATTCGTTGATCCCTACCGAAAAGAGAAGACACTCGTCATTATTTTCTCTGTTCATAACCCTATAGATAACTCACCATACAGTCGTGACCCACGTGGTGTGGTAGCAAAAGCCGTTGATTTTATGCGTGCACAGGGAATTGCTGACACAGCCTACTTTGCACCAGAAGCTGAATTTTATGTTTTTGATCGCGTCCGCTTTAAAACAGATATTAATACTGCCTATCATGAGATTGAATCGTATGAGGGTGCCTGGAACACAGGAATCAAGGAAGATGCCGATGGAACACCCAACCGTGGATACCGCACTCGCATTAAGGGTGGATATTTCCCAGTATCACCCACCGATCAATTTGCCGATCTTCGCGATGAGATGGTCATGCAACTTGGAAAAGTTGGTCTACTTGTAGAGCGCTCACACCACGAAGTTGGTACGGCAGGTCAGATGGAGATTAATTACCGTTTCGCAGATATCTTGCATGCAGGTGATGACGTAATGAAGTTCAAGTACGTCATACGCAACACCGCATGGCAGGGCGGCAAGACTGCAACCTTTATGCCAAAGCCACTCTTTGGTGATAACGGTTCAGGTATGCACGTCCACCAATCTCTCTGGAAGGACGGCAAGCCATTGTTCTTCGGAAATGGCTACGGTGATCTTTCAGACTTGGCCCGTCACTATGTCGGTGGCCTTCTCAAGCATGCCCCATCGTTACTTGCATTTACTAACCCAACCGTTAACTCCTATCGCCGATTGGTGCCAGGCTATGAAGCACCGGTAAACCTTGTTTACTCTGCACGTAACCGCTCAGCTTGTATCCGTATCCCTATCACCGGGTCCAATCCAAAGGCCAAGCGCATTGAGTTCCGCTGCCCAGATCCATCATCTAATCCATATCTAGCATTTGCTGCGATGTTGATGGCCGGTCTAGATGGAATCATCAACAAAATCGAACCCCCTGCCCCAGTAGATAAAGATCTATATGAATTAACAGGAGCAGAAGCTGCGGCAATTCCACAAGTACCAGGTTCACTTGGGGAAGTTCTCGATAACCTAGAGCGTGATCATGAGTTCTTACTCAAGGGTGGAGTATTTACTAAGGATCTGATCGAAACTTGGATTGAATTCAAGCGTAAGCAAGAAGTTGATTATGTTCGCTTGCGTCCACATCCAGCTGAGTTCGAGCTGTATTTCGATATCTAGAAAGCGTTTTCCAACTAAGCCCGTACCTCATGGTGCGGGCATAGTTGTATCCAGACAGAGTAGATTTCCACCATGTTCCTAGATGCTTTAATTGCAATCTTCTTCTTTCTCGTTGGGCTAGAGATTAAGAACGGCATTAAGGAGATTAAAACTGCCCTGGTTCCAATTGTTGCCGCTTTAGGCGGAATGATTGTTCCTGCTGCAATCTATCTGCTCATCAATCCCGGATCTCATGTGTGGGCAGCTTCTATGCCAACAGATATTGCCCTTGCCCTAGGTGTACTTTCACTATTAGGCAAGCGGGTCAATCCACAGGTGCGCCTATTTCTATTGACCTTGGCAATTGCCGATGACCTATTCTCTCTCATTGTTTTGGCCATTTTTTATGGTGATGATTTAGAGCCAATCAAAGCGCTCACAACTTTAGTGGCGGCTGCAGTCGGGTTTATCCTGCCCCTTAGAAACCATGCGCTACATAAAATCATAAAGATTTTAACCCCGGTTGCAACTTATTTCATCGTGCCGGTTATTGTGATTGTTAATATTCCTCTTGATATCAAAATCAGCGCCTTCACATCACACACAACTATCGCCATCATTATTGCCAGATCTTTTGGCAAAATCATCGGAATCACTACCTTTGCCTGGTTGGCTATGCGCTGTGGAGGTCATGCCAAGATTGGAATCAAAGAGATAACAGGAGTTGCAACGCTGGCTGGAATGGGATTAACAGTCGCCTTAGTCATTGCAGATATAGCGGCCCGCTCTGAAACAGAGTTGGACCAAGTAAGACTGGGCCTTTTTATCTCAGCAATATTTTCAGGACTAGCGGGATATATTTGGCTTAAAAGGACTCCTGCGCAGCAATAGCTTTTCTCGATACGAGAATATGACCGGTAAAACCAATCAGCAGAGCTGCAATAACTCCAACATTTGCATAAGCCCAAGCACCTTCTTTGCCACCAATAAGGAATAGCAAATATCCCTGCCACGATAACCAAGAAGCAAAAGTATTTGTTACCAATCCCCAACCGATAATAGAGCCCACTGCCATCAACACCAGTGATGTCTTATTCCAAGCACCATATCTGCCTGTTGGGTCATACAAATCTACCTCGGAGTATGGCTTCTTTCGCATGATCACATCGGCTACAAAGATCGCTGACCACACAGCTATTGGGACACCTAAAGTAATAAGGAAACCTTGGAACGGTGCAAAAAAGTCATCCGCAAACCAAACAACATAGATTGTGCCAAAGAGCATGATTGCCGCATCAATAGATGCAGCAATATGACGCTTAACTGGCAGACCTATGGAAACTAGAGTAAGTCCGGATGAGTAAAGATCAAGAATTGCTCCACCCACCAAACCGAGAACAGCAACCAAGGAAAATGGAATTAGATACCACGTTGGCAGCAATGTAGTTAGGGCACCGATTGGATCCATTGCAATTGCATCACTTAACTCTTTACTGCTTGCAGCTAATGCACAGCCATATATAACTAAAACGATTGGAACGATTGATGCCCCCAGCGTTGTCCAACCAACAACTGCTTTGCTTGAGACAGTGCGAGGCAAATAGCGCGAGTAATCAGCTGCTGAATTTACCCAACCTAAACCAATTCCAGTAATCCCAAAGATGAGAGCGCCAAGAAAACCTTGTGGTGTGCCATCTTTAATTAAACTCACTGCTTGCCAATTAACGCTATCGATAGTTAAAGCGATATAGACAGCTGTCATAACTACTGTGATTATAGTTAACCATTTTTGAATCTTCATAATAACTGTAAAACCCAGTACTCCCCCAATTACAGTCAGTGATACTGCGATGAGAAAGCCAATTAATAGTGAGAGATTGTGATTGATATGTCCAAGACGGGCAAAGACTGTACCGGTAGCAAGAGTTGCTAAGGAAACAAGAACAGTCTCCCAGCCAACAAAGATAAGATAGGAAAGAGCCCCGGGGACAACATTTCCTTTAACGCCAAAGACGGCGCGAGATAAAATCGTTGTTGGCGCATTTGATTTCTTTCCAGCAAGAGAACTCAATCCAACTACAAGAAAGGATAAAACCGTCCCAACGATGGCCGCACAAGATGCTTGCCTAAAAGAAATCCCAAAGCCTAAAAAGAACGCTCCATATGAGAGAGCTAAGAGAGAGACATTTGCCCCACACCATGGCCAAAAGAGAGATCTGGCTACTCCTTTACGCTCTGATTCTTGAATCAGGTTAGGACCATTGAGCTCTAATTCAAAAATAGGCATTGCAAAAGTCTACTTCTTGATGCGCCTAACTATGACAAAGACGATGCCGATGAGAATCAATAATCCAACCCCATTAACAAGTAAGTTACTGCCACTTTCTTCAGATATTCCTGCTTCTGCTTCAGCGGCTTCTTCACCGTTGGCACTAGTGGCAACGGGAGTTTGACCAACGGTGAAACTATAGTCACCTTCAACTGGGTGCCCATCTTCTGAAACTATCCTGTAATGGACAGAAACTAACCCGGTGATGTCGGTGAGCTGAAGTTTTGTTGAAATTTTGTTGCCCTCGACAACTGAAGTTGGGGATGAGATTACTTGGCCCTGATTGTCAGTAACGGTAATTAAATTAACAACGGCATTTCCAATTGTCTGCAATTTTCCATCAAATTCAATCGAAACTTCTTTAGGTGCTGAAAGCACATTTGAATCTGCAGCCGGCGTCGATTGAGTTATCTCGCCGTGGGCAAAAGCGCTTAGGGAAAATGTGAGAAGTAATACACAAGATAATGCGGCTATTTTCTTGATCATCTGGTGATCTTAATCTAGAAAGAAGTCTAATAGGAAATCTTTAGTGCCTGGAGTCACAGAATATTTCTCCAGGTCAGTAATTCCTTCCGACGCAAGAAGTTCATCATCTACAAAGAAATTGCCTGTGCACTCTGTGGCTTTGCGATTGAAAATAATGTAGGCAGCATCAGCCAAAATTGCAGGTGTGCGGCCGGCAGAAGCATCAATTCCTGGGATCATCTGAAGCGCGGCAGTATCAATAACAGTGCGTGGCCACAGTGCGTTCACAGCAATTCCATCACGTTTGAACTCCTCAGCCATTCCCAATACACACATACTCATGCCGTATTTAGCCATGGTGTAAGCGACATGGTTTTTAAACCATACTGGCTTCATCGATAAGGGTGGTGATAGGTTCAAAATGTGAGGGTTTCGCCCATCAGCAGCTGATTTGCGCAGATGAGGCAGCGCAGCCTGTGAGGTTAAAAAAGTACCCCGTACATTAACATCGAACATAAGATCAAATCTCTTAGCCGGTGTTGCATCGGTGCGGGTTAAATTGATTGCACTTGCATTGTTTATCACAATATCGATGCCACCAAAATCTTCTGCGGCTTTCTTTACCGCAGCCTCTATCTGTAGTTCATCTCGAAGATCGCATTGAATAGCTAGTGCTTTTCCGCCAGCAGCTTCAATCTCAGCGGCGGCCGTGTGAATAGTTCCTGGAAGCTTTGGATTGGGTTCAGAGGTTTTTGCAGCAATTGCAATGGACGCACCGTCGGCTGCAGCACGCAATGCAATAGCTAAGCCGATTCCGCGAGATCCTCCTGTGATGAATATGCGCTTTCCTGCAAGCGTCATGTTTTACCTTTCTTGGCCATAAACTTCATGAAGGCTTCCATCGCTTCATCTGACTGCAATGCCATAGAAAAAATCTCAAATTCGGCCCTCATCACTGCAGCAACTGCATCATGATTGCTTGCTTTAAGCAAAGCTTTGGTATTAATAATTGCTTGAGGCGGTTGTTGGGCCATGTGTTGAGCAATCTTTGTGGCTCCAGCCAAAGCATCAGAATCTATCTCTGCTATCAGGCCCATTTCAAGGGCAGCATCTGCTCCAAAGGATTCACCTGTGAAGAAAATCTTGGCAGCTCTTTGATATCCAACTAATTGTGGAAAGAGCAAACTTGATCCAGCTTCTGGAACTAAACCAAGGGATGCAAAGGGCATTGAGAAGTTAGCAGAAGGTGCGGCAACGACAACATCGCAATGCAAAAGCATCGTTGTGCCAACACCTACCGCATTTCCTTTAACTGCTGCAATGAGGGGTTTTGGGAAATTTAGTAACGCTCCTAAGAATTGGGCAACCTCTGATGAATCACTGGTGGGTGGGTTATCCATAAAATCGACGATGTCGTTTCCCGCGGTGAAATGATCGCCTTCACTTGTAAGAATGACGGCGCGAATCCCAAACTCCCCCGCGGCATCATTGAGCCCCTTAGCCAAGCCTGCATACATCGCCCGCGTGAGTGCGTTCATCTTGGCAGGCCTATTCAAGGACAGGGAAAGGATTGAGCCTGACTGTGTGGCCAAAATTTCATTCACTCGGGCATCTTAGGGGTGATTTTGCCTATAAGAAAGTAGGAGAATAGGTCTACCGCGGAGAGGTGGCGATTGAGATGGCACGGGACATAACCATTGCAACACGAGATTTATCCCCATTTGAACAATTAGTGCTTAACCTTTTATGTGAAGGCAAGTCAAATGCAGCAATTGCTCGTGAAACTTCCCATACAGAAAAAGTTATTGAAAATACTGTCAGCAGAAGTGCTCAAGTTTTTGGAATCAAATCTGATAGTGAAACGAATTTACGAGTTCTTATCGCACTTGCATTTAGAGCCCATTATGGTGACAAAGCATTTGATGCATTAAATGTGCCATGCTCTCACTTTGAAATCGGCCCAGATGGCAAGTCAATGTGCAACAGACATATAGATTAAATTCTGTCTATTCAATCACATGTACTGAGGGCTACCCCTCTCTAACTCATTTTTCGTTTTCATCGAGTGGTGACTCTCGCACTTTCTAACTTCCACACATAGACACAAGAGTTAACTATGTGATGCATCAATTCTCATGATGCCTAAAAGGGAGAGTACATACAATGAAACGTAGAACTTTTGACAAGCTGGTTTCTTCAGTTGGCATAGGCCTAGCTGCACTTCTATTGATTTTTGCAGGCTTGCTTAACTTTGGCGCAGGATTTGCCAATGATTCCGTTCAAAGTCAGCTCGCTAATCAGAACATTGCATTTCCGGACGAGGGCGGTCTTCCTAGCGAGACTAAAGATCAACTTGCAAAGTGGGCTGGCAAGCAAGTTACAACTGGAGAAATGGCCCGTGATTACTCTGATCTATTTATCTTGGAACACATGAATGCCTCGGCAAATGCTGTGATGGGCAAACCAGCTACATACTCAGAAGTTTCATCTGCTTATATGGCTGCCCAACGTGATGGTGTCACAACACCAGAACAAGTACAAAAACTTGCAGATCTTCGTCAAACGCTTTTCATGGGCAATACTCTTCGTGGAATGCTCCTAGAAGCCTATGCATTTGGAACTCTTGGCGTGATTGCAGGTTATGCAGCGATTGCAGCTTTAGTTGGCGGAGTTCTCTTTCTCTTCTTGGGTATTGCTGGGTTTATGCACATTCGTCGCACTCCTGAGGATGCGACGATTTAACCCTCAACTCTCCGTGAGGGGTTAGGAAAGGCCCCCTGGGTTCTACCAGGGGGCCTTTTCGTTGCTAATTGTCTTTAGCGCTCAATCTTTCCATTGATGAAATCTTCAGTTCTCACGTGTGCTAACTCATCTGTGTATTGAGTAGGTGGAGTCTTCATGAAGTAGCTAGAAGGCGAAAGCAGAGCCCCGCCAATCTTGCGATCAAGACCAATCTTTGCGCACCGTAGTGCATCGATGATGACACCAGCAGAGTTAGGTGAATCCCATACTTCCAACTTGTATTCCAAGTTAAGAGGAACATCGCCAAATGCGCGGCCTTCGAGGCGAACGTAGGCCCACTTGCGATCATCGAGCCATGGGATGTAGTCAGAAGGTCCGATGTGAACGTTCTTTTCTCCCAAGTCATGCTCTAACTGTGATGTTACAGAGTTAGTTTTTGAAATCTTCTTAGATTCAAGGCGATCACGCTCGAGCATGTTCTTGAAGTCCATATTTCCGCCAACATTTAATTGGTAGGTGCGATCTAAGTGAACACCACGATCTTGGAATAACTTAGCCATGATGCGGTGAGTGATTGTTGCTCCCACTTGGCTCTTGATGTCATCTCCCACAATAGGAAGATTTGCATCAGAGAACTTCTTCTCCCACTCGGGATCTGATGCGATGAAGACTGGAAGTGCGTTAACGAAAGCACAACCTGCATCAATTGCGCACTGAGCATAGTACTTAGCAGCAATTTCAGATCCCACTGGCAAGTAGCAGATCAGCACATCTACTTGTTCTTCCTTTAATACAGCAACAACGTCCACTGCCGGGGCATCGGATTCTTTAATCGTCTGGCGGTAGTACTTTCCAAGACCATCATGTGTTACACCGCGTAGAACTGGAACACCAGTCTTTGCCACGTCAGTGAATTTAATGGTGTTGTTCTCACTGGCCCAAATGGCATCAGCTAGATCCAAACCGACCTTTTTAGCATCAACATCAAAGGCTGCAACGAACTTCACGTTGGAAATGTGATATGCCCCAACAGTTGCATGCATAAGACCTGGGATCTCTTGATCAAGTGCAGCGTCCTTGTAATAGGTCACACCTTGAACTAAAGAGTTAGCACAGTTTCCTACGCCAACGATTGCAACACGGATGTCGCCTGTACCGGTTGTTATGTTCACTTTCATTTCCTCTCGGTTTTGATCATTTTTTCCAGCCAAGCAATCTCTCGATCAGCTGACTCCAGTGAGTGACGTCGCCACTCCTCTAGATATTTATCGATTCCAATCGGTGATTTCTCGAGTTCACCACGCAGAATCTCTGCTTTCTCCTTGAGGCGACGATGGCGTCCCTCAAGAATTCTTACTCTGTTCTTTGAAGATGTTGGAGAAAAAAATGCAAATCGGATTTCAAATCCTTCGTCTTCCCACGTCTCAGGGCTAACGGTCTCTGTTAGGTTCTCAAAACGGGCCTGACCTTTATCGGTAATGTCATAAACGATCCGCGAGCGCCGAGATGGTGAATCCACCACAGTCTCTTCGATTAAACCCGCTTCCACCATTCTGCGCAGCTGTGGGTAGAGAACAGAGAATGAGAGTGCACGAAATGGTCCAAATATGGTGCCCATGCGTTTTCGAAGTTCATATCCATGCAAGGGGCTCTGGGATAACAGGCCAAGGAGAGCGAACTCAAGTGATTGGGCGCGTGATCGCATCGCTTACTCCCTTCCATCTATCGGTCTATATATCTACTCGATATATCCAGCCGTAATCTATTGGGATAGGTGGCCGGGCGCAACTTGCAACACGCTCAGGCTCATATTTCATCTGGTGAAAAGGTGTGGCGTACGCCTGAGTACCCACGGCCTCAGTCCTAACCTTTTAACCAATGCCACCTACCTCATGTGGCTAGCTACTCAGGAGATCTGAAAGGACGTCAGCAATGTCGCTACTCTCATGGAAACTTCATGGAAACGGAAAGACCCTCTCCCCAGGCGCAGTTGTTTCAACAGATGAACGCCTCACATGGCCTCGCACAATCGGTGTGGGCTTACAACACATCGCCGCAATGTTTGGTGCCACCTTCCTCGTTCCAATCATTACTGGATTTCCCCCAACAACCACACTCTTCTTCTCAGGAATCGGCACTCTGCTCTTTCTGGCACTTACTCACAACAAAGTTCCTAGCTATCTAGGTTCATCCTTTGCCTTTCTAGCACCCATCGCTGCTGCTAAAGCAGGCGGTGGAATGTCAGCTGCCCTCGGTGGCGTAGTAGTCACAGGTCTGATTTTGGCTGCAGTTGGTCTGATCGTTCGCCAAGCAGGTATTGGTTGGATTAACTGGCTCTTGCCTCCAGTAGTAACTGGAACCATCGTTATGGTCATTGGTTTGAACTTAGCCGGTGCCGCAAAAAATAACTTTGTAGCAGGTCCCATGATTGGTGTTGTTACATTGGCATCGATTGCTTTGATATCGGCTGCATCTCGAGGCTTCCTTAACCGCATCAGCATCTTTGCTGGACTAGTTATTGGTTACCTCGTTGCATACATCCAAGGCGATGTTAAGACCGATGGAATTAGCGCAGCTAAATGGATAGCGATGCCTTCATTTACGACTCCAACATTTAATGGCAAGGCAATCGTTTTGTTCCTACCTGTTGTACTTGTACTCATCGCTGAAAATGTTGGACACGTTAAAGCTGTAGCAGCAATGACTGGAAAGAACCTTGATGATCAAATGGGCACAGCGCTCATGGCAGATGGACTTGCAACTACTTTGGCTGGTGCCGGCGGTGGTTCAGGAACAACTACATATGCTGAAAACATCGGTGTTATGGCCGCTACTCGCGTCTATTCAACTGCTGCGTATTGGATTGCAGGATTAGGGGCAATTGGCTTATCACTATCTCCTAAATTTGGCGCAGTTCTTAGTGCCACACCAGTGGGTGCGCTAGGTGGAGTTGGCGTTGCTCTATTCGGAATGATTGGCGTCCTTGGCGCTCGCATCTGGATTGAAGGCAAAGTCGATTTTGCGAACTCAACCAACTTGATCATCGCAGCATCTGCACTCATTATCGGTATCGCAGATATGTCATGGACTCGTGGAGATTACACATTCAACGGAATCATCAATGCAACTTTGGTGGCTGTTGTTGGATACCGCGTGATGGCCTCAATTGCTTCATCGAGAGGTAATAACTAATATCTGACCTATGGTAATTCCTTCGCGGTTAGCTGAGTACATCGTTGCCGCGATGATTATTATCTTGGCGCCTGGCCCGAGCGTTTTATTCGTAATCGCTCGGGCCATCGCCTGGGGTCGCACAGTTGCAGTTTTCACCGTTGCAGGCAATGTCTCCGGTTCTTTTGTTTTATCAGTCTTTGTCGCCCTAGGTCTTGGCCCTATATTGCAGCGGTCAGATCTTGCATATACCGCGGTTCAATGGGGCGGTGGTCTCTACTTAATCTATTTGGGCATTGATGCCATTAAGCAACGAAAAGTACATGCGGCCGATATGACCAATCAAGGAGATAGTTCTCCCACCGCACTTCGTTCTATGCGAGATGGATTTTGGGTCGGGGCTCTTAATCCTAAGGCAATTGTTTTCTATGCAGCTGTTCTTCCCCAGTTTATTGATAGAGAGAAAGGGCAGATCACTTCCCAGTTGATTTTACTCGGCGCGATTTTTTCAATTCTTGCCTTCTTCTCTGATGGCACCTGGGGATTATTAGCTGGCACAGCCCGCGCCTGGCTAGCTAATGACTCTCACCGCCTGGAAAAACTACGTGCGAGCGGTGGCAGCATTATGATCCTCTTAGGTCTTTCGGTCTTATTGATCGCAATTGTCAGTAGCTAAAGAGAGAATAGACATATGAAAAAACCTCTCAAACCTGCGCGCGAAAACATCTCCCCTTCTGATTTAACCTTTGGTCTATCAACATGCAAACGTTGCTTATGGGTTAAGTACTGGTACAAAGTTACGGCCCCTATGACTATGCCACTTGTTGGCACTTTGTCCTCACTTCAAGAGGAGTACTTTCAACGCGCAGATATGCCAACTATTGATCCCTCACTTCGCCCTGGAACAGTTACGAAATGGGGTGAATTTGTTAAGAGCAAGCCCCTTAACATCAATGGTCAGGACACACGCTGGCGCATATTAGGTAAATACGATCTTGTATCAACTAATGATGATGGCACCGTTGGATTAATCGATTGCAAAGTCTCTGATTCAGAGCGAGATAGCGGAGCTTTTTATTCTCCCCAATTAGAAGCATATGCCTTCGCATTGGAAAATCCAGCTGCAGGAAAAGCCGTTGAAGTTGCATCCATGGGCTTACTTGTGTGGAAACCAACGCACGCTGTGGGTGATAATCCTGATAACAGTGGCTTTGGTGTGTATCAAAAGTACGTAGCAGTTGAACGTGACCATGATAATTTCATGCGCGTTATTGCTGATTTCATTCAAGTTCTAGAAGGTGAGATACCAGATGCTGGTCCAACCTGCACGACCTGCCAATTCTTAATCACAAGAAATGCTTTAGATCTTCTTTAATCTTCCTCGCCAGCTACATTAATATCACCAGGTTTTGATTTCTTAGGTGCATATGTATCTACATATTCCTGGCCTGACATAGATTGAATAACATTCATGATTTGATCCGTCACATCGCGCAGATAGAGCAAATCCGTAGAATCGCCATCGAAATACATGGGTTTTCCAAATTGCATGCCCACCCTATGAAGATTAGGGATCACTTTTCCTGTGGGTTGAATCTTGTCCGTGTTAGACATTGCAACAGGTATAACTGGTGCTCCTGATTCAATTGCTAGACGTGCAATTCCTGTGCGACCTTTATAAAGGCGCCCATCGGGTGAGCGGGTGCCTTCTGGATAAATTCCAAGGCAATCTCCTTCTGCCAAAACTTTCAAACCAGTAATCAGGGCCGCCTCACTTCGGCGACCGCCTGAACGATCTACTGGAACTTGGCCCAAGGCGATGAAAGTTAACTTCTTCAACAATCCCTTAGGTCCAGGGGACGTGAAGTACTCGCTTTTGGCTAAAAAGGTTACTTTTCTCGGAACAACTAATGGCATGAAGATGGAATCACTAAAAGAGAGATGGTTAGAAGCGATGATTACTGGGCCTTTTGCCGGAACATTGCGAAGGCCTTTTACCTTGGGGCGAAATCCAGCCATTAAAAAGGGCGTCAGGAAGGCGCGCAAAGTTCCATATGGCAGGTTGTTGAGCACGGGTCTAATTTAGTCGCTATTGCCAGATATGACACTATCTGAGGGTGAGCAATCCCCGTTCAGGTCCTGATGAGTTCGATGAAGAGGAACTTATTCGCAGCGAATTTGATTCCATCGTCTCTGGCCTGTCTTTGGATGAATCAGCACCAACAACCTATCTTGATGAGCTAGATGCGATTGAGGATTCACATCGATTCATTCCACCCAATCCGCCGCGGCAATCACCACGGGTAATGTGGCGTGCCATCAAAGGCGCAGTGAAGCGTTGGTTTCATCGTGGCTATCACGACGACGATGGAGCAACTCTGTGAGTCAATTTAAGTGGGGAATTATTGGTACTGGCGGCATTGCTCGTGCTTTTGCAACTGATATTGCACTCCTTGACGATCATGTCGTAGCTGCAGTTGGATCTAGAAGTTTAGAAAAAGCAGAAAGCTTTATTGGAAGTATTCCGGGTGCACAAGCTTATGGAAGCTATGACGAGCTAATTGATGCTCCACACATCGATGCTATCTATGTTGCAACCCCACATCCATTACATAAAGATAATGTGATTGCAGCTCTCAATGCGCACAAGCCAGTTCTGTGCGAGAAGCCTTTTGCCGTTAACGCTTCGCAAGCTAGAGAGATGGTGGCAGCAGCTAAGGCCAATGATGTTGCATTAATGGAGGCTATGTGGGCCCGCTTTTTACCTCACTATGCAAAGATTCGACAGATTGTTGCAAGTGGCATTCTTGGAGAGATTACAACTATTCACGCCGATCATGGACAACGTTTAGCAGATCAAAACATTGCGCGTCTTGTTGAACCAGAACTTGCTGGAGGGGCCTTACTTGATCTTGGAATCTATCCCATTTCATTTGCCCACATGGTTTTAGGAGTTCCACAATCAATAACTTCCTCTGCAGTCTTTACAGACAAAGGCGTGGATGCGCAGACGTCAATGATTTTGGATTACGCCAACGGAGCACAGGCCGTCCTAAACACAAGCATGATTGTGCAGACACCCTGCACGGCAGTTATTGCAGGGCTCAATGGCTATCTAGAAGTGAATAGAACTTTCTATAACCCAACATCTATGCGTCTTACACTCTTTGATGGTACGGTCACTGAGTATTCATCAGATTACAAAGGCCATGGATTGCGCGAACAAGCAGTTGAATTTGCCCGTGTAGTAAAAAGCGGGGCCAAAGAATCACCGATTCTAAGATGGCAAGACAGCATTGCGATTATGGAGATGATGGATACCGTGCGCTCACACATTGGGTTGACATACCCCTGTGAAAATTAATGTCTAGCTAAATCTGCAACTCCAACAAGTCCAGCTTCATTGCCCAACTGAGCCGCAATAATCTGTGGATATGGGTGCTTGCCAGCAAAAGGCATATTGCGCTCCAGTGACTCACGCGTAGGCTTTAAAAGAATCTCACCTGCATCAATTACTCCCCCACCAATAACAACACAGGCAGGATCTAGAAGAACTGCAAGCGATGCAATGCCAGCGCCTAGCCACTGACCGGTTGTGTTGAAGGCTGCCAAAGCCACAGGATCGCCATCTCGCGCAGCATCAGTAATTGCTTGACCTGTGAGTCCGGCAACTGTGCCATCTGCGCGTGAGAGCAAGTTACGTGCAACGTCAGGGCTGGCGTTAATTGCTTCTCGAGCATGTCGAAGTAAGGCATTTCCAGATGCATATTGTTCAAAACACCCTCGTGCACCACATCCGCAGATATGTCCCTCAGGGACTACGCGCATGTGTCCAAACTCTGCTGCAACTCCATAAGCGCCGCGATAGAGCGCACCGTTGACAACAATACCTCCACCAATTCCAGTTCCAACTGTGAGCATCATCATGTGATCTTGATCTTTACCGGCACCAAACTTTGCTTCACCCCATGCTGCTGCATTTGCATCATTTTCTATAACAACAGGAAGGCCTATGAGTCTGGTTAATTGATTATCTAAGTCAACACCATTCCAATCTGCGATGTTAGGAGTTGCAAGCATCGTCTTTCTGTCAGAGGAAACAAAACCTGCAGCAGAAACTCCAACCGAAGAAACTGAATGTTGTTCTAGTAATTCTTTTGCGACATCGGCAATCGTCTGAGTGAGCGCACTTCCACCTTGCCGAGGCGTATCTTTTCTTGCAGTAGTGAGAACTTTTCCAGCTTCATCAACAACCCCGCCCAGAACTTTAGTACCGCCAACATCGATACCAATAGTTAGTGACATTAATGTGTTATTAAGCTTCTAATGAAGCTTTGAGTTGTGCTAGTGCTTGATCAATAGTGGCCTTCTCTGCCTTTTGACGCATCATCGCTGGAATAGGCATTGAGAGTGAAACACCTAACTCATAAGTAACTTGGGTCGTATCTTCATCGATTGCTTTAATGGAATAAGAACCATCCATTCCGGTAAGAAGATCTGCATCATCGAGTGAAAATGAAAGTTGCCCCGGCGCTTGGCTCCAGTCATAATCTAAAATGACGCGATCTTTCATCATTCCCGCATCAATAGTCATCTTTACCTTGGTGGCACGGCCCTGGTCATCATTGTCAACGACTTCGCTGGACTTAATCGCACTCGACCAGGTTGGGTATTGGTCAAGGGCAAAAAGGACGGCTTGGACAGCCGATAATGGGGCATCAATTGAAATTGTTGAACTGCTCAAATCGCTCATGGGGCAAGGTTACCCTCTTCCGTATTTCATATTTCCCACGCTAGCGTTAGCCCCATGAATGAAGTCACAACTCCCGCCCTTGTCCCTTCGGCCACTGCCGGAAATCTCACAAATCTAATCGCCGAGCGCGCGTGGTTTGAGCCAGAGCGCATCACCATGTCTCGCCCGCTCGGCGAAGGATGGCAAAGCGTTACTGCCCGTGAAGTTGATGAGGAAGTGCGAGCAACTGCCAAAGGATTGATTGCTGCAGGTATTCAAATCGGTGATCGAGTCGCAATCATGGCCCGTACCCGATATGAGTGGACGATTCTTGATTTCGCAATTTGGTATGCCGGAGCGGTTGTAGTTCCAATCTATGACACATCCTCTGCAGAACAGATTGATTGGATTCTTAACGACTCTGCGACCGTTGGGATTATTGTTGAGACTCCAGCCTTGCGTGAATTAGTTCAAACTGTCCAGCCTTCACACACCAAACATGTCTGGGTGATGACAGAAGATGTATTAACGGTACTTCGTAACGCAGGTGCTCAAGTTTCAGATGATGAAATTGAACGCAGACGCGCAGCACTTGGTCCAGATTCATTGGCAACTCTTATCTATACATCAGGAACAACAGGTAAACCTAAGGGAGTTTCACTCACGCATGGAAATTTCTTAGCTGAGTGCGGAAATGTTGTTCAAGGGGCAAGTGATCTATTCCTCAAGCCAGGTGGATCAACTCTTCTATTCTTACCTGTTGCTCACGTATTTGGACGTATGGTTCAAATTGGGGCTATTAATGCCGGATTGCATCTTGCACATTGCAGTGATCCAGTTGGGCGACTTCCAATTGATTTAGCATCATTTAAGCCAACATTTGTTTTAGCTGTTCCTCGTATTTTTGAAAAGATTTACAATGGTGCCGAAGCTCGCGCAGAGGCTGCCGGTAAAGGAAAAATCTTTAGAAAAGCTGCTGAAACTGCAATTGCTTATTCAGAAGCTATGGATAAGAAGGGCATCTCCCCACTCCTGACTCTCAAGCATGGCCTCTTTGACAAACTGGTCTATTCAAAAATTCGTGCGGGTATGGGTGGACGCGTTGAAGCGGCAATCTCTGGTGGGGCACCACTTGGCGTTCGTTTGGGTCATTTCTATCGCGGTGCTGGCGTAACAATCTTGGAAGGATATGGATTAACTGAAACAACAGCTGGTGCGACATTGAACTTAACTGGGGCACATCGCGTAGGCTCTGTTGGCCGCCCAATCCCAGGAACTTCAATAAAGATTGCAGAAGATGGTGAAGTTTTAATACGCGGTGCAATCGTTATGCGCGGATACTGGCAAAATGATGCAGCTAACGTCGAAGCATTCGACTCTGAAGGTTGGTTCAAATCAGGTGATCTAGGAAAGCTCGATGATGAGGGCTTCCTCTATATCGTGGGGCGTAAAAAGGAGCTGATTGTCACTGCTGGCGGAAAGAACGTCGCTCCAGCAGTATTAGAAGATCGATTACGTGCTCACCCATTAGTGAGTCAGTGCATGGTTGTTGGCGATAACCAACCTTTCATCGCAGCACTCGTGACTATCGATCAAGATGCTCTCAAGGGTTGGGTCATCAACCATAAGAAAGATGGCGCTTCTATGGCAGATCTTGCTAATGATCCCGATTTGATAGCTGTTGTTCAAACAGCTGTCGATGATGCCAACAAGGCAGTGAGTAAAGCGGAGTCAATCCGAAAATTCACTATTTTGACAACAGATTTCACAATTGCTGGTGGTCATTTAACTCAAAAACTCTCAGTCAAACGCCACGTGGTTGCGAAGGAATTCGCAAAGGAGATTGAGCAGCTTTTCACAAAGTAATTATGTGAGCCGTACACAGCGAGTAAAACTCGCACAAGAGCTCCACGATGGCATAGCCCAAGATCTCGTGGGGTTAGGCTATGGGTTAGATTCTCTCCTATTCCACGAGCAGGATGAAGCAAAACGTGCGGCATTGCGATCGATGCGCCTTGATATCAATACGTTGATAGATAAAGTTCGCAGTGAAATTTTTGAACTTCGTGCACCTCATAATGCAGATGTATTGACTCTTTCTACACCTGAGTTAGCCCAAGAGTTGAGTAAGGTTTTCAAAGAAATTATCAACAATATAACCGAGCACTCTCTGGCAACTCATCTAGATGTGACATTTTCAGACAATGGGATCGGCGGAGCTGAAGAAAAAAGTAATCACTATGGTCTGCAAGGAATCTCTGAACGAATCTCTGCTCTAGGTGGTCACATGCACCTCCAATCAGATTTCTCCGGAACTCATGTGGCAATATCATTGGACTTGCTCACACCATGAGCACTTTACTTATTATCGATGATCACGCACTTGTGCGCGAAGGGCTCAAACGCGCACTTGCACATGAAGGATTTCATAAGATCTCAGAAGCAGCCAGCATCGCCCAAGCCCGTTCTGCAATATCGGCTTGGCAACCTGATGTTGTAACCGTAGATATCAATTTGCCAGATGGCAGTGGATTTGAACTAGTGAGTTGGATGAGGGAGATTTCGCAAGAGATTGCCATTGTGGTCTTAACTCTCAACGATCACGATAATTATATACGAGCTGCAATGAAAGCCGGTGCAAGTGCATTTGTTTCAAAATCTGAACCTATCCCAGCTTTAGTTGCAGCGATTAAACATAGTCTTATCGCACCATTGAGTTTTAGTGCCCAAGGATTAGATAGAGTCTTTAGGCAAACTCATAACTCCTTAACGGCGCGAGAATTTGATCTTCTAGTTCAGTTAGAACAGGGTCATACAACTGCACAAATTTCCAAGAGCTTATTCATCAGTCCAGCGACGGTTAAAACTCATCTGGCTTCCATTTATAGAAAGTTAGAAGTTACTAATAGAACTGCAGCGATTCATGCCATGCGTGAGCAAGGATTATCTGGCAAGTAATTGTGAGAATTTGCTAGCCCAAATTTGCCAGCGCCACTCCTTTTCAATCCATACTCGGCCTGCGCTACCCATATCCCGGCGCAGTTTTTCATCACCTAAAAGTTGAATTGCTCTTTGTGCAATCTGTTGCGTGCTAGTGCCATCAACAATAAATCCTGTTACGCCTTCTATGACTGCATCAGGTGCTCCACCAGATGCCCCAGCAATTACAGGGAGTCCGCATGCACTGGCCTCTAAATAGACAATTCCCAATCCCTCTACTTCTAAACCTGCAAAGCGTGATCTAGAAGGCATCGCAAAGATATCGCCCACGCAGATGTAGCCGGGTAAATCATTGTATTGAATTCGGCCAATAAAAGTTACGTTTGCTTGTAATGAATATTGAGTCACAAGTTTTTCTAAGTGCGCTCTATAAGGCCCTTGGCCTATAAGTAGAAGATGAGCATCTGGTACGGCAGTGAGTATCTGTGGCATGGATTTGATTAGAAAATCCTGGCCTTTGCGATGCACAAGGCGTCCCACGCTCACAATGACTTTCTTCTCATTTAATCCCAACGATTGGCGTAGAGATGAAGCATCAACTGAAGTGAAATGATCAATATCTATTCCGGGTGCAATTTTTTGCATAGTAGCTGCGCTCTTTGTTGTCAGGGCTTGTGAGATGGCTGTGTACGTGTATTCACCCAGATAAGTCAGACAATCAGTAGTTGATCCAATGCGTCGCAAAATTACATTGAATGGAAAAACCTTTGCCCACCACACTTCATGTCCATGGGTAAGGGCAACTATGCGTCGTGCTCCAGCCTTACGTAAGGTCGGTGACATCCACGCCAGCGGCGCTGCTGCACCAAAGGCAACTGACGTGATCCCTCTTTCTCTGACTATTGTGGCTACTGCCCGGTTAACTCGCCTTGTGGGGAGCAGTATTTTTGATCTGTCTCTTATAACCTCAACACCGAAATCGCTGAGCCAACATTTATCGTATGTCTTAGAATTTTCCTGAGCCGACGTGTAAACAACAACGCTCGATTTTGGTAACCGTTCAATTAAACCAATGATGAAGGTCTCGATTCCTCCAGTCCGTGGACCAAAATCATTGGTTACAAAGAGAGTTGTGTTAGAAACGGCGAGCTCCCACTAATGGTTTTCTTCCTAAAGATCCACTGGTCGTGATTTTCACTCTCGAACCAGATCTCGGTGCATGAACCATCTTTCCCCCACCGATATAGATACCAACGTGTGAGACTGGACGTCCAAAAAACAGTAAATCTCCCGGCTTAAGTGCATGAATCGATACTTGTTTACCCATTCTTGACTGGGCGGCAGATGAATGCGGTAGTGAAACTCCTGCTGCTTGGTAGGCACGCATAGTTAAACCAGAACAATCCCAGGTTACTAAACCTGCAGCACCAAATACATAACGATCACCGATTTGCTTAAGTGCATATTTAATCGCAATACCGGCACGTCCAGATATTCCAGAAAGCGCGCGGGCGGCAGCTTGTGAGTCGGCTTGATCGGCATCTTCTTGTTCCGCCGCCAATTTTGCTAAGCGCTCTCGCTCGGCTTTTGTTAATTTGGAGAGTAAGGCCTCGGCTTGAGCGAGCTTTTCTTGGGCCATAGCTGATTGAGCTTTGAATTTCTTTTCAGCAGCGACCACTAGTGCCAATTTGTCATTAACTGTCATTGTTGTTGCGCTTAAGCGTTGCTGGGCTGCCTCATACTTTCGAAGTTGTGCCGATTTGCGCCGACTAATTGCATCGAGTGCGCCAGCAGAGGATAAATACAAAGTGGGATCTGAGGAAAAAAGTAGCTCCAATGATTGACCTAGTCCACCGGCTTTGTATTGCTCAATTGCAATGGTGCCCAGTGATTTTTGCAGAGCAGAAAGTGTTTCTCCTTGCACGGCTGCTTTTGCTTTAATGCCATTGAGTGTTCGAGTCAGGGCAATCAACTTAACTTTTGCTTCTTGAGCACCTTCAGCTGCCGTTGTCGCCTCTTCTTCCAGCAGTTGCACCTTTGCCTGAACCTCAGCCAACGATGGGGCGGCATGAGCAGGTGCACTCAAGCCCACTACCAGGGCCAAAGCCGCGATGGCATGGGGAAGTATGCGCCTGCACATGGTGAAAGGCTAACGAGGTTTAATGCGACATCTCAACTTATGAGCGTGATTTACCCCTGGGAATTCTCTCGGAATCTGCGATAGTAGGACAAATGAGCACAGTCGCATCGCTGGTAGTAGGGCGAGATGGGTCTACATCAAAAGATAATAGTTCTAATGGAGTTTCATCAGATGCAGATCGAAAAGCTTTTTTGGCTCGTCGCCGCAAAGTCGATTGTATTTTAATCGGAGGAAATACTGCTCGACATGAGCCATATAAACAAAGCCCGGTACCTTTGGTGATCATCTCACGATCAACTATTAATCCAGTCGCCGGTAATGATTTATCTCATTTATGGAATATGTCTGCAGCGCAAGCACTTGCAAAAGCTAAAGTGAAATTTGGGGAGAGAATTCTAGTTGAAGCAGGAACTTCCATTATTTTTGAGCTCATTGAGCAAGGTTTGATTGATCGATTAGAACTTAGTGTTACTCCCGTGACAGGTGGGGATGATCCCATTAATTGGCAAGACTTGCTCGATAAATTTTCTCACCACACGCACACTCACATTGATGGTACTGATTTCTATGTCGCTTACAACTAAAAGGCAGAAATTAGGGCAACCCCAGTAACTGCTAAAACAATACCTATGTACTGCACTTTATGTAAGCGCTCATGCAACACCTTAAAAGCTAGCAGCGCCGTTGCAATTGGAAAAAGCGAGCCCAACACCATAGCGATTGAAACTAATCCCTTAGTGCAGGCAACACCAAGCAATACATTAGCCAAGAAATCGGCTACACCAATAAAAATTAGTGAAGGGTATTCTTTTTTAGAAAATCCTCCCAGAGTGCGAAAAGTGAGTGCTAGTGCAATCGTGACACAGAAAGTTGCACCGCGCATTGAGACCATTGTCATAAGCGCACTTGATTGAGTACCAATTGACATCGACGTTAATGCCGTACCAAAACCAAAAGAAGCCCCTATCGCCAAAAGTAAAGGCTTCAAAGGCAGTCCCTGGGAAAGTTCTGGCCCACTTGCACAAAAAACCCCCACTAATGCCATCACTACCCCGATAGAAGTAATCGTTGAGAGTCTGTCGCCATTGAGCAATGCATACGTTAGAGGAACAACTGCGCCCATTGAACTAATCGGTGAGACAACACCCATTCGTCCAGTTGATAAGCCTGCATAGAGACAGAACAAACCAAAATATCCAAGCAAGCCAGCAATTATTCCTGGAATCAAATATCCATTCGAACCAAGTGCAGTTGCGCGCCACTCGCCAGAAATAAGCATCAACCCAATGCCAAAAATTAATCCGAGAACCTGAGAGAATCCCAGCACTGCCAGCGGCGCATGTTTTTTGCTTAAACGCCCACCTTCAAAATCAGAACTCCCCCACAACATGCTTGAGAGAAGTGCAAGTAGCGAAGCCATATGTGAGAGCCTAGCGCCCTGCCTCCCATGAAAACTACTTTTGACTGCTTATTCTTAAGCAGTGGATGCCAAAGGTTTTGACGATTTAGTTAACTCCTTACGCACCTTTACACCCCGGTCAGAAATTGTTTTGGAAGAAGTTCCGGCCCCACAAAAACTAGCCACGTTTGCTTTTGCATTTTCAGCCGATGTGAGTAATGGGCTATTGGGCGATGATGAAAATGAAATCGCTTCAGGCCGATTCGTACTCTTGCATGAACCGGGTGGGCAAGAGACTTGGGAAGGTGAATTTCGTTGTGTGACTTTTGTACGTGCAGATGTTGACCCAGTGATGCAACAAGATCCACTTCTGCCAGAAGTTGGCTGGAGCTGGTTTCTTGAGGCTCTTGAGGGTCAAGACTGTGCCCTTGCTGCACCTAGCGGAACAGTGACACGTGTTTCCAGCGCATCCTTTGGAAAACTATCTCCACGCCATGATGAGTCTGAAATTGAAATTCGCGCATCGTGGACACCAGCAATTAGCGAACCTATAGAAATCTTGAAACATATTGCTGGGTGGTGTCGTTTAATAAGTGATGTTGCAGGTCTAGAACCTATTCCTGACGGCGTTTCTACTATTTCATCTGCCAGACGTCGCTAACTCTGTCCATGTCTGAAGAGATACCTGTAACTCCACTGCTGGCTCCCTTTGGTGGCACGCCACCAATAATTGAAAATGAATCAGCTTTTGAATCTGCATTAGAGCAACTGGCTCACGGTACTGGCCCATTTGCCGTTGACGCAGAACGGGCCTCGGGCTTTCGTTACAGCGCTCGTGCTTACTTGATTCAAGTGAAGCGCACTAACGGTGGATTGCATCTTATTGATCCCATCGCATTTGGTTGCGGCCACCCTTTATTCATCGCCCTTGATGAGCTTTTCAATACTGATGAAGTAATTCTGCATGCCAGCACACAAGATTTACCCTGTCTTCGCGAATTGGGAATTAACCCCCAACTCTTATTTGATACTGAATTAGGGGCCAGAATTGCAGGCCTTCCCCGCGTTGGACTTGGCCCACTTTTAGAATCTCTGATGGGCGTTTCACTTGCTAAGGAACATAGTGCTGCAGACTGGTCAGTGCGCCCCTTACCCACAGAGTGGCTCACATATGCAGCATTAGATGTTGAGCTGCTTGTAGAACTGCGCGATAAAGTTGAAGAACTACTAGTTGATGCTAAAAAAGACTCCTGGGCCAAAGAAGAGTTTGCTTCAATACTTTCAGCGCCTCCTTCACCGCCTCGAGTTGATCCATGGCGTAGAACTTCTGGAATGCACAAAATTAAGCGCCGTGATCAATTAGCTATCATCCGTGAACTTTGGGTCACGCGTGATGAAATTGCCAAGTCGCAAGACATCGCTGGTGGCAAATTACTCAATGATTCGGCGATTGTTGAGATTGCACTTAATCCAGTTGCAACTAAGAAAGAGTTTGAGAAAGTTCTACGTCCACTTGGACTTCGGGCTCGTTGGTTAGAAAATCTGGATGCTTGGTTAGATGCCGTGACTAGGGCTGTTGCGCTAGAGGAAAAAGAGTGGCCCATACTTCGTACTCACTCAGATTCCTTGCCACCGATTAAATTATGGAGAGATAAATTTCCAGAAAAATATGCACCGCTGTCTCATGCGCGCGCCCGCATTGAACTCATAGCTCAAGAAAATAACATTCCAGTTGAAAATCTCATCACCCCTGAGTTAGTTCGCCGCATCTGTTGGGCTCCCCCACCCCCTTCGACTGAGGAATCCTCACCTGAACTCATCATGGGGCATTTACTCTCACTCGGTGCCAGACAATGGCAGGTAGATCTCGTTGGAGAGGCGATTGCCGCTGCTCTGCTGGAGAAGCAGGCCCTGCCTATGCCTGAGCCTGTGCTGGAAACCACATCAGAGCAGCCATGAATTACGCAACATAAGAGTTGCGTAAATACCCCCTACCCTCTAGATTTTCTCTCATGTTGAGCACATTCATCATCGCCCTTCGTGAGGGCCTTGAAGCTGCATTGATTATTGGCATCTTGGTCGCCTACATCCTAAAAAGTGATCGCAGGTATCTACTTGCTCCTTTATGGAGTGGTGTTGCCGCTGCCATTGTCGCAAGCATTGGACTTGGCTTAGTTCTATCTCGTACCTCCGAAGAGCTTGGTGATCGCGCAGAAAAACTTTTTGCTGGAACAACTTCTTTTCTGGCTGTAGCACTTGTCACTTGGATGGTTTTTTGGATGAAGAGAACAGCTCGCTCATTAAAGGCAGATTTGCATGGAAAAGTTGATTCAGCTTTACGAACAGGCCCTCTAGCCCTTGCTGGAGCAGCGTTTTTCGCTGTTATTCGTGAAGGTTTAGAGACCGCCCTCTTCGTTTATTCCAACTTCAAAACTGTTGCAAATACAACCAGCGCAGCACTGGGATTAATCCTTGGCTTTACTGTTGCTATCTCGCTTGGATATTTAATTTTTAAATCAGCAATCAAACTCGACTTAAGCAAATTCTTCCGATTCACTGGGGTTGCTCTGATAGTGGTTGCTGCAGGAGTACTCTCTTATGGAGTCCATGAATTCCAAGAACTGGGTTGGCTACCGGGTGAGGCATCGTATGCCTGGGATGTTTCGAACTTAATTCCATCTGACTCACTACTCGGTGCAACTTTGGGCGGCATGGTGGGCTTTGATAACTCGACTTCATGGCTACAACTTGGAGTATGGGCTATCTATCTCACCACTGTCCTGGGGGCTTATCTCTCAAAGCCTCGTACGCCGGTGTTAACGCCAGCCTAAACGCTGTCACAAATCCTTACTGGCGGGTAACATACCCGCTATATCCATTCCTAGGTAAGGATCACTATGTCTCGCTCAGTTGTCTTAGTCGATGCCGTTCGCACACCCTTTGGAAAAGCAGGGGGGATGTATGCAGGTACTCGCGCCGATGATTTGATGGTACGCGCAATTCGTGGACTTTTAGATAGAAACCCTCAGGTAGAACACAGCGCAATTGATGATGTTGCTATTGCCGCTGCAACACAAACAGGTGATCAAGGGATGAATATCGGTCGAAGTGTCACTCTTCTAGCAGGCTTACCCAACACAGTGCCAGGTTATTCAGTTGATCGCTGGTGTGCAGGTGCATTAACTGCAGTGACAACAATCGCAGGTGCCATTTCCTTTGGTTCAAACGATATTGCTATCGCCGGTGGCGTTGAGCATATGGGAAATCATCCAATGGGTGAACTCATGGATCCTAATCCACGTTACTTAGCTGAAAAATTAGTTGAACAAGATGCACTAGCCATGGGTGCCACAGCTGAGCGACTCCATGATCGTTTCCCAACTATTACAAAGGAGCGAGCAGATAAATACGCACTCAACTCACAATTGAAAACGGCCAAAGCATATGCAGAGGGATTAATCCAACGAGATCTCATTCCAATGGCTGCGCGCAGTGCTGAACTGGGTTGGACAGTTGCAACAGTTGATGAGGCTCCTCGACCAACTACAACTATGGAAGGTCTAGCAGGTTTAAAGACTCCATTTCGCCCAGCAGGTAGAGTCACTGCCGGAAACTCATCAGGATTAAATGACGGTGCAACTGCTGCTCTCCTTGCTAGTGAAGACACAGCGAATGAACGTGGGTTAGGAATTAAAGCGAGGTTAGTTACTTATGCATTTGCAGGTGTGGAACCTGAAGTAATGGGATTCGGACCAGTTCCTTCAACGATTAAAGCACTCAAGCAAGCCGGATTGAGCATTGAAGATATTGGACTCTTTGAAATCAATGAGGCTTTTGCCGTTCAGGTTTTAGCTTTTCTAGAGCACTTTGGAATTGCAGATGATGATGCTCGCGTAAATCCATTTGGCGGAGCCATTGCAGTTGGGCATCCACTTGCATCATCTGGAGTTCGCCTCATACTCAATCTAGCGAGATCTTTTGAAGACCACCCGGAGGTGCGATATGGCTTAACAACCATGTGTATAGGTCTTGGTATGGGCGGTTCTGTTATTTGGGAAAACCCACACTATAAGGGTCAGGTGAAATAAATGAGCGTAGACATCAAAGTTCCAGAAGGTGCACCCGAAGAAGTTGTCACTCAAGCGCTAGTGCGAGAAGTTGATTTGACTGCTTTTGGCGCTAAAGGTGTCTTGGCTCTGATCACTTTAGATAATGCACTTGATCATAATCGACCTAATACTTTTGGCCCACAGTCACTCCTTGCATTAGATGCCGCGATTACCGCTGCCAGCGCTATTGCGCCAGCGGCCATTGCAATTACTGGCAAGCCATTTATTTTTGCAGCAGGTGCTGATTTATCTGCACTTTCATTCATTACACAACGAGAACAATCACTTGGCATCGGAAAGTTGGGCCATGATGTCTTTCGCCGCTTAGGTGAATCAAAGATCCCAACATTTGCTTTCATCAATGGTTTAGCACTCGGTGGTGGTCTTGAAGTTGGCCTACATTGCCATTACCGCACACTTGCCTCCACAGCATTTACTGCACTACCAGAAGTCTTCCTTGGGTTAGTCCCAGGCTGGGGTGGAGCAACTATTTTGCCTAAATTGGTTGGTCCAGAACGTGCCGTGCAAGTGATTATGTTGAATGCTCTTAACAACAACACAATGATGAAAGCTAAGGAAGCTTTTGCACTAGGTGTTGTCGACGCTGTGTATGAACCTTCTGATTTCCTTGAGCGATCAATTGCATTTGCTGCAAATATTTTAAATGGTACAACAACAATCGAGCGCAAGGACTACAGCAAAGATCCAGCCTGGGAAAGCGCCCTTGCAGCTGGAAAAGCTGCAGCAGTCAAAAAATACGGCGGTGCTGAAATTGCTTCTCCGATGAAGGCTCTTGAACTCATCAGTGCAGCTAAAAGCAACACATTAGGTGCAGGTTTTGATGCTGAAGATTTAGCTCTAGCTGATTTAACAATGAGTGATCCGCTGCGTGCATCTCTCTATGCATTCAATGTCATTCAAAAGAAGCGTAAAAAAGTAGAAGGAGCGCCTAAGCCAGCTCTTGCTCGCAAGGTAGGCAAAGTGGGAGTTGTTGGCGCTGGGCTTATGGCATCACAGTTAGCACTGCTCCTTCTACGTAATCTCAAGTGCCCAATTGTTATGAGCGATATTGATCAAGAGCGTGCCGATAAAGGTGTGGCCTGGGTTAAAAATGAGTTAGCTAAATTAGTGGAGAAGAAGAGAATGAGCGCTGAATCTGCAGCTCGTTTGGCTCTACTCATCTCAGGGTCATCTGATCAAAACACGTTTGCTGGGTGTGACTTCATCATTGAAGCCATCTTTGAAGAACTATCATTGAAGCAAGAGCTCTTTAAGAAGCTTGAAACAATTGTTTCCCCAGAGTGCGTTTTGGCGACAAATACATCATCGCTTTCTGTTGAGAGAATGAGTGAAGGGCTCAAAAATCCTGAGCGAGTTGTTGGTTTCCACTTCTTTAATCCAGTTGCCGTCATGCCACTTCTTGAAGTTGCACGAACAAGTAAGACTGATGATGCAACTACAGCAACTGCAATCTCTGTTGGAAAAGAACTCAAAAAGACGATGATTATCTGTAAAGATGCTCCTGGTTTTGTAGTTAACCGCTTACTTACTCGATTTATGGGCGAAATCACCGATGCGGTCGATGAAGGCACTTCACCAGAAGTAGCAGATAATGCAATGCGCTCGATTGGTTTCCCAATGTCACCTTTCCAACTACTAGACCTCGTTGGTCCTGGAGTTGCATTGCACGTCTCTGAAACGCTGCATGAAAATCTCGGTGATCGCTACAGAATCTCCCCAACTATGGCAGCGATGGTTAAAGAGGGTGTTCGAAACTTCTATGTTAAAAATGAAGATGGAAGTTATGGTGCAAACCCGGCAGCTCTAGCTCTTATTCATAAAGGTGATTCACCATCAACGGCTGAGCAAGTTCGTAGCCGTGCATTGACTGCATTAGCTGTTGAAGCGCGCATGATGCTTGATGAAGGTGTCGTTTCAACTGCCGCTGAGATTGATCTCTGCATGTTGATGGGTGCTGGATGGCCAATGCACTTAGGAGGCATTTTGCCGTACTTAGATCGTGAAGGTATCAGCGAGACTGCTTGCGGTCAGCGTTTTCATCCGAAGGGAATTGCATCTCTTCCTTAAGAACGCTGCTCCATTCAACAACACTTCGTGAAATGCTTTGAGCGCTAATTCCTATATCGCTCAAAATCTCACCCCGCTTAGAGTGTTCAATAAACTCAAGTGGAACACCAATGGAATGAAGTGGGATTAATATCCCTGCATCTCTCAACATTTCAGAAATCGCGCTTCCGATCCCTGCATGTCTAATTCCATCTTCTAGAACAACTACACTCTTATAGCGCTGAGCCATACGCACCAATGGTTCTGGTAATGGCTTCACCCAACGTGGATCAATTACTGTGACTCCAACACCTTCGCGATAAGCAGATGATGCAGCTTCAACTGCAATTGCAGCCATTGCTCCAACACTAATCATCAAAACATCAGCACTCTCTCCGCGATAGAGCACATCTATCCCATCGCGTCGCTCGAATGCAGGAATATCTTCTTGCACAGCACCCTTTGGAAAGCGCACCATAGATGGCGCATCGTTTATTGCAACAGCTTCGCGCAATAGTTCTTTGAGTCGAGCGCCATCTCTGGGGGCTGCAACATGCATAGTTGGAACTATTCCAGTTAACGCTAAGTCCCAAATACCGTGATGAGATGGTCCATCATCACCTGTCACGCCAGAGCGATCTAGAACAAAAGTGACTCCTGCCTTATGCAAGGCAACATCTAAGAGCATTTGGTCAAAAGCGCGATTAAGAAATGTTGAATACACAGCAACAACTGGGTGTAACCCAGTGAAAGCTAAACCTGCAGCACTAGTTACCGCATGCTGCTCTGCAATACCCACATCAATTGTTCGCTCAGGGTATGCGGCTTGGAATTGATCCAGGCCAGTTGGGCCAAGCATTGCAGCAGTTATCGCAACAATATCGGGGCGGCTCTTACCTATTTCTACAAGCTCTTGGGCAAATACTTTTGTCCAGGAAGTTGCACTCTTTGCCAAAGGCTCCCCTGATTCAGGATCAATTACTCCTACGGCATGAAATTTTTCAGCCTCATCGGCAACGGCAGGTTTATGACCCTTACCCTTTTCCGTAATGGCATGTACCAAAATCGGTGCACCAAAATCTTTTGCCTGCTGCAAGGCTCTTTCCATTGCAGCTATGTCATGACCATCAATTGGACCTAAATACTTAAGTCCTAAATCTTCAAACATGCCTTGAGGCGCAACAATGTCCTTAATTCCCTTTTTCATTCCATGCAGAGTTTCATAAATCGGCATTCCGACTACCGGTGTTTTGTGAAGAACTTCTTTACCCCAATCAAGAAACTTTTCATATCCGCTTGTGACTCGTAAAGTGGAAAGATATGTGGCAACCCCACCGATTGTTGGTGAATATGAGCGCTCGTTGTCATTAACAACAATTACTAGATTTCTCTTCTGTTCAGGAGCAATATTGTTTAATGCCTCCCACGACATACCACCAGTTAGGGCACCGTCACCGACGACAACCACCACATGGCGGTCCTTAGCACCTTGCAATGAGAATCCTCTTGAAATTCCATCGCCCCAAGAAAGTGCCGTTGAAGCATGGGAATTCTCAATTACATCGTGTTCACTTTCTCTACGATTTGGATATCCAGAGATACCACCGCGCTGGCGCAAAGTATCAAAAGAATCCCCTCGGCCAGTCAACATCTTGTGAACGTAGGATTGGTGCCCTGTGTCAAAGACAATGACATCTTTAGGAGAATGAAAAACTCGGTGAAGTGCAATTGTTAGTTCAACAACACCCAAGTTTGGACCTAAGTGGCCGCCAGTCTTTGAAACCTTTTCAATGAGCAAGGCACGGATCTCTTCGCTGAGTTCAATGAGATTCTCCTGAGAGAGCGCAGCCAAATCGGCTGGGGATTTAATCTGGCTCAACATGGAGATAAGTTTAGGCGCTTATGCGTGTAAGAGCGAGCGAAGAACATACTGCATGATTCCACCGTGGCGGTAGTAATCGGCTTCTCCTGGAGTATCTATGCGCACAGTTGCAACAAAACTGATCTTTCCAGCCGTTACGGTGAGTTCTTTGGGAACTTCTCCAGTATTGAGTGCTGTGACGCCTCTGATTGAAAATATTTCTTCGCCAGTGAGGCCAAGTGATTGGGCATTTTCACTATTCTTAAATTGCAAAGGTAAGACTCCCATTCCAATCAAGTTGGAACGGTGAATACGTTCAAAGCTTTCAGCGATTACCGCGCGAACACCGAGTAGTGCAGTTCCCTTTGCAGCCCAGTCACGTGAAGACCCAGATCCATACTCTTTACCTGCCAAAACAACTAATGGTGTTCCTGCCTTTTGGTAAGCAACTGAGGCATCATATATTGTTGATTGCTTTCCATCGGTTGCAAAGTTGCGCGTAAAACCACCTTCAACGCCATCGAGCAATAAATTCTTGAGGCGAATATTTGCAAAAGTTCCACGAATCATTACTTCGTGATTTCCTCGTCGAGAGCCATAAGAATTAAAATCTTTACGATTTATTCCATGCTCTGCAAGATATTTTCCCGCAGGTGAATCTGCTTTGATGTTGCCTGCAGGTGAAATGTGATCAGTAGTAACTGAATCGCCAAGTACTGCCAGGACGCGTGCTCCAGAGATATCTGCAACAGGAGTTGGCTCTTTTGGCATGCCATCAAAGTAGGGAGGTTTTCTTACATATGTGGACTTCGCATCCCATTCAAATACGTTGCCTATTGGTGTGGCCAATGACTTCCAGCGATGGTCTCCATCGAAGACTGAGGCATAATCTTTTGTGAACATGGCTGAAGAAATTGAGGACTCTATTACAGATTGAATTTCAGCAGGTGTTGGCCAGATATCAGCTAAGAAGATATCTGCTCCATTTTGATCTTGTCCCAATGCATCAGTTTCAAAATCATGATCCATAGTTCCGGCGATTGCATAAGCAACAACCAGTGGTGGTGAAGCTAAATAATTCATCTTTACATCAGGACTAATTCGCCCTTCAAAATTGCGATTGCCAGATAGGACTGCAGATACAGCTAAATCTGATTCGTTAACTGCCTTGCTAATTTCAATAGGCAACGGGCCAGAGTTACCAATACAGGTAACACACCCGTAACCAACTAAGTGGAAGCCCAAAGCTTGCATATATTTGGTTAAATCCGCGCGATCATAGTAATCAGTGACTACTTTGGAACCTGGAGCAAGAGTTGTCTTCACCCAAGGCTTTGATTTTAAACCCTTTTCAACCGCCTTTTTGGCCAATAGAGCCGCACCGATCATCACTGAAGGATTTGACGTGTTTGTACAGGAGGTAATTGATGCAATGACTACATCACCATTTTTTACACGCGTAGACCCTGCTTTTATCTCTTCTCGTGATGTTTTATCAGAGAAGTAAGTTGGCAAAATCTTTTCAAAAGCTAGCTTTGAATCACTTAAGGAGATGCGATCTTGAGGACGCTTTGGGCCAGCAATTGATGGCACTACTGTTGAAAGATCGAGTTCCACTTTCTCTGAAAAGCGAGGTTCAACTGAAGGGTCATGCCACAAACCCTGTTTCTTTGCATACTGTTCAACTAGTGCAACTTGATCATCGCTTCGTCCGGTGAGTCGCAAGTAACGAAGAGCCTCTTCATCGATAGGGAAAATGGCACATGTAGAACCATATTCCGGACTCATGTTTCCGATAGTTGTGCGATTAGCCATAGGAACTGACACAACGCCTGGGCCATAAAACTCAACAAACTTTCCAACAACACCATGCTTGCGCAAGATTTCAGTGATGGTCAAGGCCATATCAGTAGCTGTTGTTCCAAGTGGTAGTTGACCTGTTAACTTAAACCCAACAACACGAGGAATGAGCATTGACACAGGCTGGCCAAGAAGAGCGGCTTCTGCCTCAATTCCGCCAACACCCCATCCCAGAACTCCTAAACCATTGACCATGGTTGTGTGTGAATCAGTACCAACGACCGTGTCTGGATATGCACGTAATACGCCACCAACTGTGCGAGTCATAACTACACGAGCCAAATACTCAATATTTACTTGGTGAACAATTCCAGTTCCAGGTGGCACAACTTTGAACTCATCGAAAGCGGTTTGTCCCCAGCGCAAAAAGCGGTAACGCTCTTGATTGCGTTCATATTCAATATCGGTATTTTTCTCAAAGGAATCTTTTGATCCAAAAACATCTGCAATTACTGAGTGATCAATTACCAATTCGGCTGGGGCAAGTGGATTTACTTTGGAAGCATCGCCGCCAAGATCTACAATCGCTTCACGCATTGTTGCTAAGTCCACGATGCAGGGAACTCCTGTAAAATCCTGCATAACAACTCGAGCTGGAGTGAATTGAATTTCAGTATCTGGTTCAACTGCTGGATTCCAATTGGCAAGAGCTTCGATGTGATTAGCTGTGATGTTAGCCCCATCTTCTGTGCGAAGAAGATTCTCTAAAAGGACTTTGAGGGAAAATGGAAGGCTAGAGGCACCATCTATGCCGGAGATGTCGAAAATCTCGTAACTCTTACCCGCAACTTCTAGGTTTTTCTGTGCGTTGAAAGAGTTCTTACTCATCATCTCCCCTAATTAATCTTCGCTTACTTGAGCGTCAAGATACCTTAGCGGGCTCAAACAGTGCAACACATTCGATGTGATGTGTCATTGGGAAGAGATCAAAAGCACGCAATTTTACGAGTGAAAATCCGTGCTCTAAAAAGTAACCAGTATCACGCGCTAATGCTGCAGGATCACATGCCACATAGACAATTGTTCGAGGTTTTGCTCTGGCAATCTCGTTCACTACTACTTTTCCAGCACCTTCTCTTGGTGGGTCCAGCACCACGACATCAGCGGCGTCAATTCTAGGTAGGTGTGTGGCAACATCTCCAGTCACTACTTTGACATTAGAATTTGCTAAGAAATTTCGTGCAGCATCAGCTGTTGCGCTCTTGCTACCTTCTATCAAATCAATTCTTCCTTCCGGCCCGAGATTATCGATAAGAGCTGCAGTAAATAGTCCAACCCCACCATAGAGATCCAACACATGGTCTGCCTTCTTTACTGAAGCAAAATCTCTGACAACTTCGCTCAGAAGATTTGGTGCTTTGGTGTGACTTTGCCAAAATGAGTTATTGCTAACTTCTAAAACCCTCTCTAAAACCTTTTCATGCAGGAGTCCAGGACCTTCACTTAATCGTGATTTACTCTCTCCATGATTTGGTCTTAGCGAGATGGAACGTTCATCACTATTTGATGTAGCGATCTCTACTCGCATATCTGCTTTCCAGGTGCGAGTAGCTAATTCGGAAAATCCAATCCCCTTTGCAGCGATCAGACAGTTCTTGACTGGAACGACTGTGTGAGATCTTGAACCAATAAAGCCAAGTTTTCCATTCTTATCGCTTGTAGCTGTAATTCTAGATCGCCAACCAAGTTCTGTTCCGACACTTTCAACGTCAACAGCAATTTCCATTTTTGCAATGCGTGCAAATTGTTCCACAATTACTTCGGCTTTTAAACTACGTTGTTGTTCGATAGTAATGTGCTGAAAATCGCAACCCCCACAGCCATCACGATTGGAGTATTCACATGGTGCATCGACACGGTGGTTAGATGCTTCCAAGACTTCAACAACATCTGCACGGTTGAAGGATCTGCCAACCGAAGTGATTTGAATTCGACATTTTTCGCCAGGAATCGCATGACGCACGAAAATAACGCAACCTTCGTATCGGGCAATAAAATGGCCTCCGTGGGCAACCTTTTCTATTGCCACCTCGATAACTTCGCCGACCACAAGGGTTCTTTTCATAGTGGGTGCCACAGAACTAACCTTATGGGTGTAAGTTAATACATATGCACGTAGTCATCATGGGATGCGGTCGAGTCGGCTCTTCCTTAGCCACAGATCTGGAAGCTGCTGGTCACACCGTTGCTGTCATTGACCAAGCTCGCGAGGCTTTTCGCCGTCTAGGTCCAAACTTCAAAGGCAAGACTGTTACTGGAGTTGGCTTTGACAGAGATGTTCTGCGCGAAGCTGGAATTCAAGACGCTGATGCATTTGCCGCTGTAAGTAATGGAGATAACTCCAATATTTTGGCGGCTCGCGTTGCTCGCGAAACTTACGGTGTTCAAAACGTAGTAGCTCGTATTTATGATCCGGGTCGTGCTGAAATTTATCAGCGTTTAGGTATTCCAACAGTTGCAACAGTTCTTTGGGCTACAGATCAAATCCTGCGCAGGTTACTACCTGAAGGTTCTCGCTCTGAATGGCGCGATGCAAGTGGAACTGTCCAACTGTGTGAAATGCACCCGCATAATGATTGGTATGGACGCCAAATTCTTCTCATCGATGAAATGACACCGGCTCGCGTTGCATTTATTACGCGCCTTGGTGTTGGCCTTATTCCTGACCAACACACTGTTTTGCAGCAAGGTGATCTCATCCATGTAATGGTGGGCGATGAAGATATTGCTAAAACTGAAGAGATTCTTGCAAATTCACCAGATGGAGAGCGCAAATGAGAGTTGCGATCGCTGGTGCAGGAAATGTGGGCCGTGCCATTGCACGTGAACTTTTAGACAACGGTCATCAAGTTTTACTCATTGATAAAGACCCCAAGGCCCTTAAACTCGAAAGTGTTCCGGATGCTGAATGGCTAATGGCAGATGCCTGTGAAATTACATCCTTGGACAACGCCCACCTTAATAACTGCCAAGTTTTAGTTGCTGCCACAGGAGATGACAAAGCCAACTTAGTAACCTCACTCCTTGGCAAAACTGAATATGGCGTTCCCCGTGTTGTTGCTCGTATTAATCATCCAAAGAATGAATGGCTCTTTGACTCTTCATGGGGCGTAGATGTTGCCGTATCAACACCGCGAATCATTTCAGCTTTGGTTGAAGAAGCAGTAAGCGTTGGTGATGTTGTTCGCTTATTTTCATTTAAAAAAGGCCAGGCAAACTTAGTTGAATTAACTCTGCCAGATGGCTCATCATGTATTGGAAAGACAGTAGAAGAAATCGAACTTCCAGATGATGCAGCTTTAGCAGTGATTGTTCGAGACGGTCGTGTAATAACAGCTAAGGCTCACGATGTATTTGCAGCTGGGGACGAACTCCTATTCATAGCATCTTCTGATGCTGAAGCCCGTATTAAATCCTGCTTTATTACTCAGTAGAGTTAATTATTGGCGGAGCCGTTTTAATCACTAGCCAACTTCCATAGGCAGCGGCAAAAAACAGCGGATAACCCATCGCTAAGTTAACTGTGCCAAGCAAGTTCACGTTTCCACTTCGATAAATTGGATATTGAACGGCAATTCGTGAGAAGAACATTGCCACCCAAATCCAACTGGCCCGCGTGTAAAGCTTCTTGCGCTCGGGATTCTTGCGCCATTCAAAATTTTCACCTAGCAGTGGGCCTAGAACTATTCCTAAGAGTGGCCACCCCACAAGATTTGCAATCAGATAGGCGCTGCCGTAGGCAAGATTTGTAAGTAGCTTTGGAATATAGAAATCAGAGGCATTTCCTGAACGGTTGGCAAAGTAAGCGCAAATCAAAACGCCCAATATTCCAGAGATGGAGTGTTGAATGGTGTCTTTTTTTGCCAAACGAATGATTGCTAAAGAGATCGAAAGAGTCAAAGCTGCCCAGATAGCTATACGCAGATCGTGTTTGAGATTAAATGCGACAAGAAATACAACTGATGGAAGACCAGAATCAATCAGCCCCTTCTTGCCACCAAGTGCTTTAAGGACCGTCTCTTTATCGTGATTATGTTCACTCATGCTGAACCTGTTGATCCAAAACCACCACTTCCCCGACCTGAGCCAGGCAAATCTTCTACTTCGATAAATTCTGCTTTTTCAACTTGTTGAATTACTAACTGTGCGATGCGATCTCCCTTTTTAAAAGAAATTGACTCCTTAGAATCGTGATTTATTAAAATGCATGCTATTTCACCACGATAGCCAGCATCAATAGTGCCGGGGGTATTAACCAGTGTTACGCCATTTCTGAACGCTAAACCTGAACGAGGATGTACTAGCGCTACATACCCATCAGGAAGGGCAATAGAAATACCTGTTGGAATTAGCGCCCTCTCACCAGGGGCTAAAGTGAAATCTTTTGTTGTCACTAAATCAGCTCCGGCATCCCCGCCTTGTGCATAGGCGGGGAGCGGTACTGAGGGATCGATTCGCTTGATTAAAACTTTTAGTTGGCTCATCTACGGATTAATCTCGAAATCAGGATCAACAAACGCCATGATCTCTGGACTCTTAGAAATATGCTCTAAATAATCCTTTGGGGCGTTACTGAGAAAATGATCCATAGGAACAATGACAAATAAAGCCGCTGCTCGAACGGCAAGTGGACCATCTGGTGCGTCTAATCGACCTTCAGCAGATGAGTAAACCTTGCGATTAACTTGTCCAGTTATTTTTGCGCTGATGTGCAATGTTGATCCCATCGGCACTGGCTTTAAGAAATCCGTTTCTAGGCGTGCAGTTACCGCAGGTGCACGTAATAGCCACATCAACTTTCCTAAAGCTTCATCAAAGGCAAGTGATAACAAACCACCATGAGCTAATCCAGGAGCTCCCTGATGATTTTCGGTTACCGTGAACTGTGCAGTTATATCTGCGCCATTACCAGCATAAGCAACAAGATGTAATCCGGTGGGATGAAGTTCGCCACAACCAAAGCAATGACCAAAATGTGAAGGGATTTTCGAGCCCACTGGTGGAGCTTTTGGATGTCGCTCTGGAATCAGTGCGCCCTCAGGTGGCACAGTCGAAGCAATACGGCTCATGAAGTAAAGACTATCCGATAGCGTATGACCTATGCGATACCGCGAAGTGATCTTTATGCCACTTTGGCTACTTATACTGATTTACTTCTTTTTTCTCTCCTTTGTTCTCTCAATTTGGGCAGCTTTAGGAAATACTGCAGCCTTTGTCAGTTTTCTGGTCTTGAGCGCATTGTTGGTTTTGATTTCTATTCGCTCTCGATTAATAATCCAGGTTACTGACTCAGAGCTTACGGTTGGCCGTGCTCACATCGAATTGAAATATATTGGCACAGTAACGCAATTGGATCAACACGATATGAGAAACCTGAGAACTCGTGATGCCGACCCCATGGCATTTCTAGGTATTAGGTTTTGGGCTCCAGCAGGTATAAAAGTAGAGATTAACGATAAACGTGATCAAACACCGTACTGGTTAATTACAAGTAATAAGGCACATCAACTGGCCCAAGCCTTGAAAGATTAATTGCACTCTTTACAAACAGCTTTTGCGCCTTCGCCTTTTGCTAGTTGAGTAATGTGATGTACGAGGAAACACCGTGAACATGTGAATTCATCAACCTGCTTGGGCACCACTCGAACCGCTAGTTCTTCACCAGATAAATCTGCACCTGGTAGTTCAAGATTTTCAGCAGCCTCTGCCTCATCAACGTCAATCTGGCCCGATTGAGCATCGACACGCTTAGCTTTTAATTCTTCTAACGACTCTTCATGAAGTTCTTCATCGGTCTTTCTGGGTGTGTCGTAATCAGTTGCCATTGCTCTCACCTCGATTCCATCAATGACTATCTCCTGCGGGCGCATCATGGCGCACATCAGCCTTTACTGTTGCCATAACGCTCGGCGTGTCGGGGTTATTCCCCCCTCACGTGCAGTTTTTCTATCGCCGCCGCCAGCGTTCCATCAACCCTGGCATGTATGGCTGTTCCAGCCTCCTCATACTCCTCTGAAAAGATTTCTCCCCGTTGATGAATCTCATGCACCAAGTCACCGCGCTCATAGGGAATAAGTGCATTGATTTCAACTGAGGGCCGAGGCAATGAACGTTCAATCGCATTAATTAATCCTTCAATACCAAAGCCAGTTCTGACAGAAAAAGCATAACTATTTGGTTCTTTTCGTAGAATCTCCATAACAACTTCAGGCTGAGCAATATCTACTTTATTAATTGCAATAATTTCAGGGATATCTCCCCCACCAATTTCTACGATAACTTCGCGTACCGCACGTATTTGTTCAAATGGATCCGGGTGAGATCCATCAACAACATGCACAATAACATCTGATTCAGATACTTCCTCGAGAGTTGATTTGAAAGCATCAATGAGTTGGTGCGGTAAATGTCGCACAAATCCAACCGTGTCACTGAGAGTGTAAACGCGGCCATCACTGGTCTGTGATTTGCGAACTGTTGGATCCAATGTTGCAAAGAGTGCGTTCTCTACCAGAACACCTGCACCAGTGAGGCGATTGAGCAGTGATGATTTGCCAGCGTTGGTGTATCCGGCAATTGCAACTGAAGGAATATTGAAACGACGTCGCTCTTGGCGCTTTGTATCACGGGAAGTTTTCATCTCAGCTATCTCTTTGCGCAGCTTTGCCATTTTGTCTCGAATTTTTCGGCGATCAGTTTCAATCTTTGTTTCACCTGGACCACGTCCACCAATTCCGGCACCTGCTGCTGCGCGACCACCTGCTTGGCGCGAAAGTGAATCACCCCAACCACGAAGCCGTGGCAATAAATAAGCAATCTGCGCCAATTCAACTTGCGCCTTACCTTCTTTACTCTTAGCGTGCTGAGCGAAAATATCTAGAATCAATGCGGTGCGATCCACAACTTTTACTTTGATCTTTTCTTCTAACTGTCGAAGCTGTGAAGGGGAAAGCTCTCCATCACAAATGACTGTGTCAGCGCCAGTTGCAACAACAATCTGCCTTAACTCAACAACTTTTCCTGAACCAATATATGTCGCTGGATCTGGCTTATCGCGACGCTGAATAATGCCTTCCATGACTTCTGAACCTGCTGTCTCAGCCAAAGCTTTAAGTTCAGCTAAGGAGTTCTCAGCCATCTCTGCTGTGCCTACGGTCCAAACGCCAACTAAAACAACGCGTTCAAGTTGTAATTCACGATTTTCAACCTCAGTAATATCTTGAAGCTGTGTAGAAAAACCTTTTACTCGTCTTAATGAATGACGCTCTGAAAGTTCTTGGGTTGGATCTACTAACTCATCCTCATCGCTAGCGTCGTATTCAGCGGCAACGCGCGCGCTTTCAGCAAGCAGAGCTTCAAACTCATCATCAAACTCATTATTAGCCAAGTAAAAACTCCGAAATATCCACATCTTTCACTAGTAGCGCAGGACCAATTAATGTGGCGTTGGAGTGTCCGTCAATAGAAACTTCTAGGCGTCCGCCCGGTGGATTGATAACCCAATGCGCTGGTAGCCGTTGCTTTGTGTGAAGGGATGCAGCCAGTGCGACAGCACAAGTTCCCGTTCCACAGGAGCGTGTTTCTCCGCTGCCTCTTTCAAATACACGCATCGTTACTTCGTTATCTCCCGTAATCTGAACAAACTCAACGTTTACACCTTCAGGATAAGTCTCCTTAGGTCTAACAATCGGAGCATCATCCAGTGCTCCCACTTGATTAATATCTTCAACGAAAACAACTGCGTGGGGATTGCCGACATTGATGTTGTAGCCATTCCAAATTTGACCATTATTTGCAGCAGTTATTGGTATCTCTTCATCGCTAACTTTTCCCATGTTTACGGAGATATCGCCAACCATCGGCACGCGTAAATGCTTCATCCCATCACGCGTGTTAATTCCAAAAATACCTTCAGGCATATGCCCGCGTTCAACCAAATATCTAGCCATCACTCTTATGCCATTACCGCACATCTCAGCCAATGAACCATCAGCATTGCGATAATCCATAAACCACTTCTCATCGCGCTGAATAATTCGTATTAATCCATCCGCGCCAATTCCTGTTTGACGATTACAAATGGCAGCGGTTTGGGCTGTAGTTATTGAGTGTTCATCTTTAGGGTCGAAAACAAGGACAAAGTCATTTTCGGTGCCGTGACCATATGTGGCAATCATTGCCGTCAGTTTATCTTCTCTAAAAGTTGCATTACAGTCTCTAGACGCGGTTGGGCTTGTGAAATCCATTTGATTCGCTCATCACGCGAAAACCAAACCTCTTGGCGGCGGGCATATTGGCGGGTGGCCCGCTTTGTGTCCTCTTTTGCTTCTTCCTCACTTAGTAGCCCATTTTTAAATGCGATGATCTGTGAGTAGCCCAGTGCTAACTGTGCTGTGCGCCCTGAAGTAATTCCATCCTTAATTAACTGCTCAACCTCCTCCACAAAACCTAGCTCCCACATTCGATCAACGCGCGCACTTATTCGCTCAGTTAAATGGTCACGGTCCATAACTAAGCCAAATTGAACGGCATTGGGATAGCGAGTACTTGCCTCACGTGGCAAATTTGCCGTGAATGGTTTACCTGTAATTGCAATTACTTCTAGCGCACGAATAACTCGGCGAGAGTTAGCGCGGTCAATAGCTATTGCTGCCGCGGGATCGAGTTTTTCTAAACGCTCGAATAGCCCATTTACTCCAATTGTTGCCAATTCCAGTTCCAACGATGCTCTCACCACAGGATCAGTATCTGGAAAATTCAAATCGTCCAATATCGCTTTGATATACAGACCTGTTCCCCCAACAATGATGACATCTTTGCCACGGCTATGAATTTCACTCACCGCATTTCGAGCGTGCTCTTGATACCACGCCACCGTTGAATCTTGTGTTACTTCCAAAACATCAAGCATGTGGTGAGCAACGCCTGCCCGCTCACCTACTGGAAGTTTCGCCGTGCCGATATCCATGCCTTTATAGATCTGCATCGAATCAGCATTGATGATTTCAGCGCCTAAGTGCTGAGCCAGTGAGATGGCTAAATCACTCTTGCCAGTTGCCGTTGCCCCGCAGATGACTATTACTTTCATGCTTTTAAGGTCGGCATTCCCAGTAATGTCGCTGAGCTTTTCTTTTCTGCATTTCCTGCCGCATGGGCATCGCCACCGCGTGTAGCCCTTACTAAACCAGGCGTTCCGATTAAGTAGTGCGCTGAAGCTTGTGTAATTGATACTTCTACTTCATCACCTGGACGGGCTTGGATGCTGTTTGTGAAATGAACTAATCTGAAATCTTCACTCCGCCCAGTCATGCGTGCTTGTGCTTCATCTCTGCGGCCTTCGTAATCGCCAACCAATACTTTGAATTCCTTGCCAACTGCTTCTTGATTAACAGATAATGAAATTGCCTGTTGATGTTGATGTAATCGCGTATAACGCTCGCCAACTACCTCTGGCAAAACTTGATCCGGCATTAATGCAGCTGGTGTTCCAGGACGTTTTGAGTATTGATAGGTGTAGGCAGCAGCAAAGCGTGCCTGTGTACAAAGATCCATCGTTGCTTGGAAATCACTCTCAGTCTCACCTGGGAATCCAACAATGATGTCAGTTGTAATTGCTGCATGCGGCATTGCCCTGCGAACTCGATCAATAATACCTAAATATCTATCTGTTCGATATGAGCGCCGCATCGCCTGCAAAATTGAATTAGAACCTGATTGAAGTGGCATATGAAGATGTGGCATGACATTGGCTGTAGTGGCCATTGCTTCAATTACATCATCAGTGAAATCACGTGGGTGCGGGGACATAAATCGCACGCGCTCTAGCCCATCAACTCTGCCACATTCCTTAAGTAAGTGAGCGAATGCACTCCTATCTCCAAAATCAACTCCGTAGGCGTTCACATTTTGTCCCAGCAATGTTATTTCAATAACACCTTGATCAACTAATGCACGAACTTCACTCAAAATATCATCAGCACTGCGGTCTTTTTCTATACCTCGCAATGTTGGAACAATACAAAAAGTGCAGGTGTTATTGCACCCAACAGAGACAGAAACCCACGATGAAAATGCAGACAAGCGCCGAGCCGGAAGAGTGGATGGGAAATGCTCAAGAGATTCAAGGATTTCTATCTGTGCCTCTTCCTCAATGCGGGCACGCTCGAGCAATACTGGGAGTGAACCAACATTATGAGTTCCAAAAACCACGTCAACATAAGGAGCTTTCTTTAAAATCATATCTTGATCTTTTTGGGCTAGACATCCTCCAACTGCAATCTGCATATGCGGATTTGCTTTTTTTATTGGAGCTAAAAAAGATAAGTTCCCATACAATTTGTTATCTGCATTTTCACGTACGGCACAGGTATTAAAAACTACGATATCTGCCTGCACGCCAGGCTCAACTGGAATGAAACCTGCTTCGTCGAGTAATCCGGCAATACGCTCTGAATCATGCACGTTCATTTGGCAGCCGTACGTTTCAACGGCATATGTGCGATTCATGCACCTATCGTAACGGGGGAAGTTAGAGTTTGATTACGTCAATCTCAAAGGATGAACGGTTAACGATGGCGGCGTGATGATTTTCTAAGGTGTGCCAGCCTGGTTGGTTCCATCCACTTGAAGCAAAGAGAACCCCATCAGCGTTTTTCTTATATTTGATGACGTAATAGTCAGCTGGTGCCCAATCAGGTCTCTTTTCAGAGTTGTGCTCGCTACCAACAACAAAGCTCTCTTTGTTCATCAACATGAAATTTAAAGATGTTGTCTTTCCATGTTCTTTGATTATTGCAAGAGTTGTCTTAATCCCATCGGCTAAACCTAATTTCTCAATTTGTGTCATCATCAAATAGAAATAGCGCTCACTATCGGTATCACCAACAATCAATTTCTTGAATTTTTCATCAATAAAGTCAGAAAAAGAGTCAGGAGGAAAAATAGATCCGTTATGGATAAATGAATAATCTCCATAAACAAATGGGTGTGTGTTGTTCTCACTAATTGATAAACCTTTGGTGGCCCAGCGAAGATGAAGTAGCGCCCCATCGGCTGCATTGTCAGCAATAATCTTTTGAAAAGTTGCACTCTCGGCTGCAGCTTCAACTTTCTTCTCTAGCACCGCATGAGAACGGTGTCTATCATTTGTGGAGATTCCCCAGCCGTCACAATGGACAGATGACAGGGCGATGAATTCTTCAAAATCTTTGCCCACTTGCGCTGGAAATGAGCTTTCAACCTGCGACACGTATCCCATCAAACGGCACATATTTAAGAAAACCACTTCCATTTCAGTCACACTATGGAGTAGAAAGAGTACCCCAAATGGCTCAAGGAGGAGAACATCTTGGCACTAACAGACGAACAACGCTTAGCCGAACTCGGCTATAAGCAGGAACTAAATCGCAGCTGGTCTGGTTTTTCAAACTTTGCGATTTCATTTTCAATCATTTCAATTCTCGCAGGTTGCTTCACAACATTTGCCCAAGCATGGAATAACGGTGGCCCAGTTGCAATTTCAATTGGTTGGCCAGTTATTTCACTCTTTATTCTTATCATTGGCTTTTGTATGTCAGAGCTTGCATCTGCATATCCAACATCAGGTGGTATTTACTGGTGGGCATCAAAGTTAGGCGGCGCAAAAGCTGGTTTTTATACTGGTTGGCTTAACTTAATTGGACTTGTTTCTGTAACTGCATCTGTGGGTTATGGCGCAGCCAGCTTCCTGAACACAATTCTGGGTGCTCAATGGCCAAACTATGCAACAACTTTCCTCGGTGGTGACTACATTAAGCAACAGTTCTTCTTATTTGTTGCAATTATTCTTGTAGTTACATTGATTAATATCTATAGCGGTCATCTACTCTCACTTTTCAATAATATATCAGTGTGGTGGCACGTATTTGGATCTGCAGTTGTAATTGCAATTTTGCTTATTGTGCCTGATAAGCACCAAAGTCTTTCTTGGATGTTTACAACCAAGATCAACAGTTCTGGCTTTAGCGATAACTCGTACTGGCTATATGTACTGCCTCTTGGTTTCTTGCTTACTCAATACACAATTACTGGCTTTGATGCATCAGCTCACCTGTCTGAGGAAACTCATGATGCTCACGTCAACGCCGCTAAGGGTATTTGGAAGTCAATCTTTTATTCAGCTATTGGTGGTTACATCCTTTTGATGGCATTCCTATTTGCCGCAACTCAGGTTGACACAATTAGCTCCTTTGACTTGGCGGTTAATCCATTTGGTGGTGGATCAGTTATAGCAGTTCTCTATACAGCACTTGGTGGTGGCGTTGCATTTAAGCTCGTCATGATCATTACAACTCTTGGCCAAATCTTCTGCGTAACAGCCTGCTTAACATCATGTTCACGCATGATGTATGCATTCTCACGCGATGGTGCTGTACCTGGAGGAAATCTTTGGAAGAAAGTTAATAAGCACCAGGTTCCACTCAACGCTGTTCTTGCTTCTGCGTTTGGTGGAATTGTCTTGACTCTTCCAGCGCTGTGGAAATCACCAACGGGTGCCCCAACTGCCTTCTATGCAGTTGTATCTGTTTGTGTAATTTCACTCTACCTAGCGTTCTTAATTCCAATCTACCTGCGCCTCAAGGCTGGCGACAGTTTCAAGGCTGGAGCATGGACACTTGGTTCAAAGTACAAGTGGATGAACATGGTAGCGGTTGCAGAAATCGCGATTATTTCAATTTACTTCATCTTGCCCTTTTCGCCTGCTGGAACACCAGGAAATGCAGACTTCACTTGGACTGCAGTTAACTACGCACCGATTATTACCGGTGGCGCGTTAATTATTCTTTGGATCTGGTGGAACCTATCTGCAAAGAGATGGTTCACAGGACCGAGAAGTAACCTATAAAAGAGTTATAACTCTCATTAATCCCCCCGCGCATAAAGTGCGGGGGGATTTTTAATGCCCTAGATTTTAACTGCCTTAATCGTTAGGCTATCGGGCATGACATCAATGACAATTGCTGATTTAACAGCCAAGATTAAAAGCGGTGAAGTAGATACCGTAGTTGTAGCTATGACCGATATGCAGGGCCGCTTAACTGGCAAGCGAATCCATGGAGAGTTCTTCCTTGATGAAGTTCTCAAGCATGGCACTGAAGGTTGCAACTATCTTCTTGCAGTAGATGTCGATATGAATACTGTAGATGGATATGAAATGTCTTCATGGGAGCGCGGCTATAGCGATTTCGCATTAGTTCCAGATATGGACACGTTGCGCATGATTGATTGGCAAGAAGGTGCAGCACTTGTGTTAGCTGATGTGCAGTGGCTAGATCACACAGATGTCGTCGCCTCTCCACGCCAAATTCTTCGCAAGCAAGTCAAAGCTCTCAAGGATGCTGGCATGGAAGCTATGTGTGGAACCGAGCTTGAGTTCGTGGTGTACAAGGACACATATGAGGAAGCATGGAATAAGGGCTATAAGAACCTTATTCCCGTTAATCAATACAACGTCGATTATTCGATTTTAGGTGGATCACGCATTGAGCCGCTTTTGCGCAGAATCCGTTTGTCTATGGCCAAGGCTGGTATGACTGTTGAGTCAGTAAAGGGTGAATGTAACTTTGGCCAGCATGAAATTGCCTTTAAGTACTCTGATGCCCTCTCCAATTGCGATAATCACGTCATCTACAAGAACGGTGCTAAAGAGATTGCTGCACAAGATGGCTATGCACTTACCTTTATGGCAAAGCCAAATGAAAAAGAAGGTAACTCTTCACACATTCACCTTTCATTCCGCGGATTAGACGGCTCCGTGGTCATGGCTGATGATTCAGACAAGGAACAAGGTCTTAGCGATCTTGGTCGCCAGTTCATTGCTGGACAGATTGCGCATATGCGCGAGATGTCTTTGCTCTTTGCACCAAATATCAATTCGTATAAGCGATATGTTCCAGGCTCATTTGCTCCAACAGCTATCCGCTGGGGTCGCGATAACCGCACGTGCGCACTTCGCTTAGTCGGAAAAGGCGCAAGCCTTCGCCTTGAAAACCGTGTTGCAGGCGGTGATGTGAATCCATACCTTGCTGTTTCTGGAATCATCGCAGCAGGCCTTGATGGCATTAAGAAGAAGATGGTTTTGGAACCAGCTTTCACGGGAAATGCGTATGCCTCAGATTCACAACGAGTTCCTTCATCAATGAATGAATCACTTGCACTGTGGGAGGGCTCTGCTTGGGTTAAAGAAACCTTTGGAGCTGAAGTTCAGGCACACTATGCAAACATGGCCAAGATTGAAATTGCAGCTTATGGCAAAGCAATCACCGACTGGGAATTAGTCCGCAACTTCGAAAGGTTCTAAATAGCTGTGTCCACTTCATATGATGTAATCAATCCTGCCACAGAAGCCATTGTTGAGAATGTTCCTCATTTAGATCTAGAACAGACTGATGCAGTCATAGCAAAGGCAGCAAAAGCTTTCCAGACATGGAAAAATGTTTCTCCTGGAGAACGTGCTCGTTTGCTTCGTGCTTTCTCACAAGTGGTAACTGATCACCGTGAAGAGTTAGCACAGTTAGAGATCACTAATGCCGGTCACACACGAGGCAATGCACTCTGGGAAGCAGACAACGTTGCCAATACGCTGATGTATTACTCAGCAGCACCAGAGCGCTTATTCGGTAAGCAAATTCCAGTTCCGGGCGGAATAGATATAACTTTCAAAGAACCTTTAGGTGTAGTTGGAATCATTGTTCCTTGGAACTTCCCTATGCCAATTGCTGGTTGGGGCTTTGCTCCAGCGCTAGCTGCCGGAAACACTGTCGTACTAAAGCCTGCCGAATACACACCGCTAACTGCTATTCGTCTCGGCGAACTTGCACTACTGGCAGGAATTCCTGAAGGTGTTCTCAATATCTTGCCTGGAAAGGGAAGTGTTGTTGGCAATCGCTTTGTTACACATCCCCTCGTTCGAAAAGTCGGCTTCACAGGTTCAACTGAAGTTGGAAAGCAAATTATGGCTGGGTGCGCCGATCAGGTAAAGCGCGTGACTCTTGAACTTGGTGGCAAGAGCGCCAACCTCATCTTTGCTGATGCTGATATTGAAAAAGCTGCAGCTGGGGCTCCGGGTGCAGTCTTTGACAATGCCGGCCAAGATTGCTGTGCTCGTTCACGAATTCTTGTACAAAAATCAGCATTCGATAAGTTCATGGAGTATTTCGAGGTTGCAGTTAAGAAGTTCCGCTGCGAAGATCCAAATCTTGCGACAGCTGAAATGGGACCACTAATTTCAAAGAAGCAGTTTGATGTTGTTGAGTCTTATCTTGATGAAAAAATCGCTTTTCAAGGATCAGCACCATCAGGGCCTGGATACTGGATGCCACCAACAGTCTTGCTTCCTAAGAATTCTCAAGCTAAGTCTTGGCGTGAAGAGATCTTCGGTCCAGTTGTTTCAATCTTAACTTTTGAGGATGAGGCCGAAGGTATCAAGATGGCCAACGACAGCGAATATGGATTATCTGGTTCTATCTGGACAAGAGATGTGGGAAGAGCCCTTCGTGTTTCACGTGCAATTGAGTCAGGCGCACTTTCTGTGAATTCAAATTCTTCAGTGCGTTTCTGGACACCATTTGGTGGCTTTAAGCAGTCAGGTCTTGGACGTGGTTTGGGCCCTGATGCAGTTGATTCCTACACAGAGTTAAAAAACGTATTTATCTCTAACGATTAATTAGATTGTGCGAATTGGCGCGGTTGCGATGCGGTCAAGAAATTGGTCAACTAGATCGTAGCCGCGCTGATTGCTTTGTGCCTCAAGTTTTCTAGTCTCTGCACGTAGCTGATCAACATCCACACCTTCAGATTCAACTTCGGCGCACCCACCATCCATTGCAAGCCACATATCTAAAACTTCAGAGTCAATCTCTGGATGAAACTGCAGGCCTAATGTGCGACCAAAGTGAAAAGCTTGGGGGCATAGTTCGGTTCGGGCAATCTCTATAGCCCCAGGTGGAACAGTGAATCGATCCCAGTGATATTGAAACCAAGGCCCTGTAGGGATAAGGCTTTCATCATCGCTATCTACTTCAAACCAACCGAGTTCTGCATATGGTGAGCGTGAAACAGTTCCACCTAATACACGAGACATGAGCTGTCCACCAAAACAGATACCGAGCACTGGAATTCCAGCGTTATGAACGTCGCGCATCTTTGCTACTTGTGGAAGTAACCAGTTACCAATTGCGCCATCATCATATGCAGCATATGGCGCACCCATAACAACTACTACATCAAATGAAAGTAGATCTGGCCAAACAGGTGTGACATTGGGAGCTTTAGCATGTTCTTCATCAACAATTATAAATCGAGAAATTTCATAGCCGCGCTTTTCAAACTGCTTCCAGATTGGGCCACCAGCAGAGACATGGTCATGCTCAATGAAGAGAACCCGCTTAGACATGCAGCCAATACTACTTAAGGATTCGCAGGGGTTCTTGCCCACGTGCAATCAAACGCTCAAAATGAAGTTCGCGTTTTTCATTAAAGCGGTTAGATTCCGATGTGGCCTTAGCCAAGAATGCTGAAAGCTCATCGCGGGCAGCTAAACCATCACCACTCAGGTCCGTGCGATCAAAGACATTCCACGCGCGAAGCACAGGAGCAACTACTTCTTCTAAATGTTGCTGCAGATCATAAATTCCAGCTAGAGCAATCTGGACGGCTTTTCTACCAAATCCTGGCATGTTGGCACCTGGCATATCAAAGTTTGTAACTACATCAGCAATAGCGCGCATGGCAGCATTAGGCTCCATATCAAGGGCTGCACCCAGTGTGTTGCGATAGAAAAGCATATGTAAATTCTCATCTAAAGCCACGCGTTGCATCATTGATTCGGCAATTGGGTCATCTGAAATCTTGCCAGTATTGCGGTGTGAAATGCGTGTGGCTAATTCTTGGAACGAAACATAAGCAATGGTGTGCAACATGTCATTTTCATATGGTGTGTGATAACCCAATGACATGTGCGCCATGCGCAGATCTTCAAGTTCGTATGGGTCAACACCACGTGTCGCCATTAAATAATCACGGATAACAATGCTGTGACGTGCCTCCTCTGCCGTCCAGCGTTCAATCCATGTTCCCCATGCGCCATCCCGGCCCATCGAAAGTGCAATTTCTGTGTGGTAGCTGGGCAAGTTATCTTCAGTTAATAGATTAAGAATTAAGGAATCTTGTGCAACAGAAGTAAGACGTGAATCTTTTGCCTCCCATGCATCACCGTTGAGCGGCCCAGCAAAATTTCGGCCTTGAGACCATGGGACATATTCATGGGGATACCAATTTTTCTGTACCTTGAGATGTCGATCGAGTTCGACGGCAACGACAGGTTCTAGATCTCGAATAAGCCGAGCTTGGATCGCCTTGCTGTCATATGTCATGGGCACAACGCTACGGCAGGGCGCGGGTTACTGCCCAGTTATAAATTCTCTTTTGCACGCTCAATTGCTTGTTCCGCTCGCCACTTTGCGATTTCTCCGTGATTTCCACTTAATAAAATCTCTGGGACCGGGATATCACGCCAATTCTGAGGCTTCGTGAAGTTGGGATATTCAAGATAGCCCTGCTCATTATGTGATTCTTCAGCAAGTGATTCTGGATTTCCAAGGACACCTGGAATTAATCGAGTGATAGCTTCAATCATCACAAGGGATGCAACTTCTCCCCCGCCTAATACATAATCACCAATTGACACTTCATGAACGCGATAATTCTTAGAGACGTAATATTGGCGCACGCGATCATCAATTCCTTCATATCGGCCACAGGCAAAAACTAGGTGTGATGCCTTGGAAAACTTCGCTGCCATTGACTGATCAAAGCGCTTGCCTGCAGGAGTTAGAATAATTAAATCTGTTTCAGCGCTCATCAATGGATCTAGGGCTTGTCCCCACACTTCAGGCATCATCACCATTCCTGCACCACCACCATAAGGCGTGTCATCTACTTGATTATGGAGATTTGTAGCAAAGGCGCGCAGATCGTAAATCCCAAACTCAACAATTCCACTCTCTTGAGCTTTACCTAAAAGAGAGAGTTTGAGCGGGGCAAAATACTCAGGAAAAATAGTTACAGCATCTATTTTCACGTAACTTCACCCGACAAATCCGGTGGAATTACTACAAGTTTGCGAGCAGCAATATCAACAACCGGAACTAGTTGATGAACAAAAGGAATCAGCATCTCGCCAGTTTCCGTCTTAATCGCAAGCAAATCCTGTCCAGGAAGATTTATAACATCGGTTACTTCACCAATTACTTGACCGGATTCAAGTTGGGCTAAACATCCAATGAGTTGAAGCACATGGTAGTCATCTTCATCAACACCTGGCGCATGTATGTCTACATCGCAATACATTAAAACATTACGTAGCTTTTCAATCCCATTGCGATCAGTAATGCCGTTAAAACCCAACAATAGAATGCCGTTATGGACACGGCCAGAAGTTATTGTTAGCTCACCGTGAGCATCTGTTTGCACTGTATTACCAATGGCAAAACGACGATCAGGGTCATCAGTTCGAACCTCAATCGTCGCTTCTCCAAGAATTCCGTGGGCCCGACCGATGCGCCCCACGAGTAAACGCATTGTTAACGTGCTTCGTCGGTCTCGATGAGATCGACGCGAACAGTTCGCCCTGCAATTGCACTTACGACCGTGCGAAGCGCCCTTGCAGTGCGCCCATTTCGACCAATAACTTTGCCGATATCCTCAGGGTTTACGCGAACCTCAAGAGTTGTCCCACGGCGGTGAGTTTTTTCAGCAACAACTACATCATCGGGATTATCGACGATTCCCTTTACCAAATGCTCGAGGGCTTCATCCATCATTGTTATTGGGCAGCCGTTTCTTCAGTTGGTGTTTCAACAACAGCCTCTGCTGGTGCTTCCACTACTGCTTCAACAACTTCCTCAACTGCAGCTTCAGCAACTGGTGCTTGCACTACCGCCTCTTCAACAACTGGATTTGCCTTTGCAGCCAACTTCTCTTGTGCTTTCTTCTTGAGAGTAGTTGCGCCTTCCTTTGGTTCATCCATTGCCGCCTTCATAGCTGCTTCATAAGCAACATGCTTGCCGACCTTTGCAGCGCCAACGCGAAGTGTTCCTTCAGTTCCTGGAAGAGACTTAAATTTTTGCCAATCTCCGGTGACCTTCAAAAGAGCCTCTACAGCCTCTGATGGTTGTGCTCCAACACCGAGCCAATACTGAGCACGCTCAGAGTTGATCTCAATAAGTGATGGTTCTTGTCCTGGAACATAACGGCCAATTTCTTCAATTGAAAGACCGTTACGTGCCTTGCGTGAATCAGTAACAACTACGCGGAAAAAAGGTGTGCGGATTTTACCCATGCGCATTAAACGAATTTTTGTAGCCAAGTGAGGTTGTGCTCCTGTTTATGTGTGTCATAAAAATCAATCGCAGCGGGGTGCGCAATCAATTACATACAACTATCGGTCGTGGATGTTGAACGGGGGTAGAGGGCCCCATCAACAGGTGGCCAATTCTGCCATCTCAGGGTGGCAAAGGTGAAATCGAGTTCTATCGCCCCTCTTCCAGGGCCCGTTTGGCTGGATTACCTGATCTGGACTTCTTCTTGGGTGCAGCGCTCTTAATAGGGGCATTGGGCATCGCAGGAAGCCCCATACCGCCCATGCCTTGAGGCATGCCGCCATTTCTCACCTGCTTCATCATCTTTTGAGCAGCAGAGAAGCGATCAACCACGTTGTTCACGTCAGAGGTTTTACGACCAGAACCCAGTGCAATGCGCGCACGTCGTGAGCCGTTGAGAACTTTAGGATCGCCTCGCTCCGTTGGAGTCATTGATTGCACAATTGATTTTATGCGAACAATTTCACCTTCATCAAAGTTTTCAATCTGCTTTTTCATCGCTCCTGCCCCTGGCAACATGCCCAATAACTTAGACATAGATCCCATCTTGGACATGGCCTGTAGTTGCTCTAAGAAATCTTCCAATGTGAAATCTTCACCGCTTTTAAACTTTGCTTCAAGCTTTGCAGTGGTATCGCCATCGAAAGCTTTCTTAGCTTGCTCGGCAAGAGTTGCAATATCGCCCATCCCAAGAATACGAGAGGCCATTCGGTCGGGATAGAAAATATCAAAATCACTGAACTTTTCGCCAGTGGATACAAACATAATCGGACGCTTAGTG